>DASVVZ010000503.1:0-16738 GCA_036389875.1 Pyrinomonadaceae bacterium | reverse complement strand
AGCCAAGAACAGGCGTGACGGCCCTGCCTTCATCATCAACGCCAACAAGGCTGTGCCAGAAGCAGGAGACGGCCACCGTGTCTATTAGACGTGACCGCTGCTCTCCGGCGAGCGCCAGCGCCGTGTCAACTGTACGTGCGGCCTGCTCTACAACCTGCTCGGCGTAGAGTTCCGCCCCGCCTTCAATCGTCGTGTGGATGTCCGTGGCCGTGCGCGCCTGAGTGCCCGGAATCTCGCGCGCCGCTTCCGTATAAAGGGCCGCGCGCACGCTCGAAGTCCCAACGTCTAGCGCCAGAACCAGAGCCCCGTCGCTCTCATGCGTGTCACCTTCGTCAACCGCCACGCGCAGCATCATAGAAAGGAAGAGAGCAAAAGGGAAGATAGCAGCCGGTGGTAGATGGCGAATTAACACAAATGGACACGAAGAAAGCTTTCGTGTCCATTCTAGTATTCTGATAATTGTGCGGCAATCAGGTTGGCTTATTCACCCGGCGTTTTACAGAGTGAGACGATGGTGTTCAGCAACTCCGACGGGTCAAAGGGTTTGGGGATGTGCGTCTGGAAGCCCTCTCTGATGGCGCGTCCTTCGTCTTCCGACCGCGCGTAGGCCGTTAAAGCGACCGCCGGGAGGCGGCCTCCACGGTCGGGCGGCAGCGCGCGCAGCCTTCTAACAAGCTCGTAACCGTCGCGGCCCGGCATGCCTATGTCGCTAACGATGACGTGCGGGTGAAAGCTTTCAAGCTCGCGCAGCGCTTCGTCCGTGGATGAAGCGGTGGCGACTTCGGCGCGGCTTCTTTGCAGTACGAAGCGCAGAAACTCAAGCGCGTCGGGCTCGTCATCCACTATCAGCACGCGCAAGCCTTCCAGGCTCGGCAGCCCTTCGGCCTTCTCGTCTACAGGCGCTGGACGAATACGCCCTTCCACCTCTTTATCGGCTTCCGGGGCGTATGCGATCACGGGAAGACTGACGGTAAACGTGGAGCCCTGATTCTCTCCGGCGCTGTCGGCACGAACCGTCCCGCCGTGAAGCTCTACCAGATGACGAACTATCGCAAGCCCGAGCCCGAGGCCGCCGTGCGGGCGGGTGGTCGATCCGTCCGCCTGTCGAAAGCGGTCGAAGACGTAAGGGAGAAAATCCTTTCGTATGCCTTCGCCTGAATCCCTGACCGCGATAGAGGCGCGCGAATCTGCCTGAGAGAGCGAGACGCTTATCTGCCCGCCGGAAGGCGTGAACTTGACCGCGTTTGAGAGAAGATTCCAGACGACCTGCTGCAATCGCTCGGGGTCGCCGGAAACGAGAGCGGCTTCGCCTTCGCCCCTGAACTCCAGCGCAATATCCTTGGCCTGGGCGGCCGGGCCGACCGACTCCATAGCAGCCTCTACCACCCGCTCAAGCGTGATGGGATGAAGCTCCAGGCGCGTCTTGCCCGTGATGATGCGCGAGACATCGAGTATCTCTTCTATGAGCTGCTTCTGCGCGACGGCGTTGCGCTCTATGATTTCCAGGGCGTGGCGAGAGGTCTTCTCGTCCAGCTCGCGCTCTCTTAAGAGGCGCGTCCATCCGAGCACGGCCGTCAAGGGCGTTCTCAGCTCGTGCGAAAGAGTAGCGAGGAACTCATCCTTGATGCGATTGCTGTCTTCGGCGGCCGAGCGCGCCAGCCGCTCGTGCTCAAAGAGCCGGACGTTTTCAACCGCGACCGCGGCCAGGTTCGCCGCCATACGCATAGCCGTCACGTGCTCCTGCCTGTATGCCGCGCGCTCGTAAGACTGCACCTCTATTGTGCCGACGATGCGGCCCATGACCGACATGGGCGCGGCCAGGCTCGAGAGCGGCAGCCTCTTGTCGTCATTCCCTATGGCGACCGTCTTCACGCCGTGCTTAATCTTTGAATAATCTTCCGTGATGATTATGCGGCCCGTGCGTACGGCCCGGCTGTTTGGGCCTTCGGTCGTGATGGGCATGGGCGGCAACTGTGAAACGTCGTACTCTTCGTCGTCTCCCCAGGCATAGCAGGCCGTGCGCACGTCTCGCTCGGGGTCATAGAGCGAGACGAAGATGCCTATGCAGGGGAGGGACGAGACCGCGAACTCCCTGAGCGCGCGAAAGACCGAGAGAAGGTCGTGCGACTCTCCGAAGGATTCCGCAAGGTGCGTGAGCCTTTCGAGCAGCCGCTCGTATTCCTCTCTGGCAAGCCCCTCCATGCGGCGCAGCTTCTCTTCGGCCAGCTTGCGTTCTGTTATCTCCTGTGCAATTGCCAGAACCGCGTAGATATTTCCGCCCGCATCTTCAAGCGGCGCGGCGTTGATGGCATACAGGCGGTTGCTGAAAGGAAGCTCGAAAGAGACTGGGCAGCCTTCAAGAGCCAGGTGATAATAAGAGGCGGCGTGCTCGGCATCCTTCTGCTCGAAGAGGTCGAAGAGGCTCTTGCCTACCAGGTGAGACGAGGACAAACCGGCCTCTTCCAGCCCGGCCCCGGCGGCGAAAAGATAGCGCAGCTCCCTGTCGAAGATGTTGACCGAGCCGTTCGGAAAATTTTCGAGAAGCTTCTGAAGAATCCTGACCGTGTTCGAAAGCTGCTCGTCTTCACCGCGCTCGGAGCTTTGCCAGTGCATGGCTTCATAGAAGCGCTCGAAGAAGTCTCCGGCGCTCAGGACGCTCGTGCGGCGCATCCCCTGCGAAAGGCGAAACTCGGCCAGCTCTGAGCGCACCCCTTCAAGTTCCGCCAGCAACTCTTCCCTGTCCTTGTCATTGTCCATGCGTGAAGTCACAGCTTCTTTCCCTTAATCGAAACCCGCTAGACCGATTGAAGAAGATGAAAACGTGGCGACTTTAGAGTTTCGCGTGGAGCTTCCTGTCTGGGCTAAAGCATTCTAAACCAGCCGGGGCGTAAGCAAAAGCAGTTGCAGGGTGTCGGGTGCCGGGTTTCGGGTAAAAGAAAAACTATCTGTCTTTCTTTCCCCCGTCACCCGGCCCCTGACACCCTGCAACTGCTTTTACCTTCTTTTAGTCCGTGGCGATGCCGAGCTTGTCCGCGCTCTTGTAGAGGGCCAGCCCGAGCACGCAGGCCAGGACCAGGCTGGTGTAGAAGGTTATAGCGCCTACGACAAAATGGGCCGGGAGATTTCCCAGAAAAGGCAGGTCGAAGGGCGCAAGCACCCCGTAAGTCAGGACGTTCAGGAAGGAGCCTATGAGCTGAATGATAAGGTACATGCCGAAGGCTTTGAAGTAGGTCGAGCCCATGCGGCGGATAGTGTCAAGGCCGACCAGAGGATTGACTACAGACCAGAAATCTTCCGTGTAGCCGGCTATGCTGAGCGCCATCGGATAGTAGAAGACGGCCCACGCGAACGCCAGCAGAAGCACCGGAATCAGAAGCATCGGCGCTCCGAAGAGCCAGCGCAGCGCGCTCACCTCAGAACCGGCGCGCTCTTTCTCCGTCTTCCGTTCGCGCACCTCTTCCATCTTCTTTCTCAGCCCTTCCTGGCCCTGAACACCGGGGTCGTCAAGCACCTCATCCATGTCCTCGCTCGTGAGCCTCTGCGATTGCCGACTCCCGCCCGCCTGGGCAGAGCGCGACGGGCCTACGCTGTTTACGACGCCCAGGATCAAGGCGAGCCCGAGCAGCAACGCAGGCCCTATGGTGATGATTGTCACGCCTAAGCCGAGAAACATCGGCATCAAGACATCATCCCAGAAGGAGAAGCTACTCAAGTCCGGCAGGAAGTTTCCGTCCATGCGGCCCATCACCATCTTGTTAATGACAATCGAGATGCAGCCGAAGAGAATCGCGTAAGCCAGAAGCTGGCCCTTCAATCCGCCGAGCTGAAGCAGCGCGTAGAGAAAGGCCCCGCACAAAAGACCGAGCAGATTTTTGAAGGGATAGGAGAGCGCCGTTGAGAAATCCACGAAGCCGAAGCCAGCGCTCCTTTGAAGGCGTCGCACGCTCTTTTCCCTGACCTCTTCATAGGGCCTGCACAGCTCGCCGCAGAGCGTGCAGATTGGAATCTTGCTGGTGAACCTGGTGCAGTCGGTGCAGAAGGTGCCTGCGCATGAGCCGCAGATATATTTCGGCTCGACGCCTACGTGAAAGTAGCAGTCCTTCGCCTGAAGGGCGCGAGATTCTACGAAAGAATCGAAGGCCGTATGACTCTGTTCTTCATGCTCTACGGCAAAGCTCTCTTCATACTCTGCGCTTTGAGGCTCGGCCTGAGCCATCTCAACCGGCACGGCTTCGCTCACGGCGACGCTTCCCAGGGGGCGGGCCTGCCATGCCGTGGCGGGCTCGAATGACTGGCGAAGCACGGGCGCTCGGCCTGCCTCTATCCAGCGCAGATTGCCTTTGCGCACTTTGTCTGTGGCCAGTATGCGCCCTTCTGTAACCCACTCCTTCAGGCCCTCAAGGTCTGTCTCGAAGGTTCCGTCGGCGCACGTCACCTGCCACGTCTCATTTTTGGCGTTCATGGGGGAATCAGCTCCTTTGACTCGGGAGTCGTCGGAATTCTGTATGGAACGGCGCGCGCTCTCTTATGAAGAACTCGCGGCGGTTTCTCTTTATGAGATGAGGACTGCCCGGATTCCTGAATGCGAGGTGAAGGGACAAGCAAAGCCTGCTACCGTGGCCCTCTGCGGGCCCGCAGGCTCAAGCACTAGATTACCGAATCCGACCGGCGCTGTGCAACAGTTTTTGTGTAAAAGGCGTGCAAAACAGCAGGAATCACGCGGATATAAAGAGGAAGCAGCACGAAAGCTCAAAGGCTCTGCGTGCTGCTTCCCGTTGTTTGGTGGCCCGGTCTCTTACAGTCGCTCGACGATAATCGCAATGCCCTGGCCGCCGCCTATGCAGGCCGTGGCAAGACCATAGCGAGCGTTGCGACGACGAAGCTCAAGCAGAACGGTCAGAACGAGGCGCGTGCCGGAAGCCGCGAGCGGGTGGCCGAGCGCGATAGCGCCGCCGTTGACGTTCGTGCGTGAACGGTCAAGGCCGAGCTCCTTCTCGACCGCAAGATACTGGCCAGCGAAAGCCTCGTTGACTTCGACCAAATCAATCTGGTTAAGCGTGAGGCCGGCTTTCTCCAGGGCCTTGCGCGTCGCGGGCACAGGCCCTATGCCCATGATGTCGGGCTCGACTCCGGCGTAAGCCCAGCTGACGATGCGCCCCAGGGGCTTTGAGTCCTTGGCCTTGACGTAATTCTCGCCCGCTATGATGAGAGCGGCCGCGCCGTCAACTATGCCTGAGGCATTGCCGGCCGTAACGAATCCGTCCTTGCTGAAGGCGGGCCTCAGCTTGGCCAATCCCTCCATGGTAGTTTCGGGGCGGGCGTGGTCGTCATAATCGAAGACCGTCACGCCCTTTCGAGTCTTGATTTCGACGGGCGCGATCTCTTCCGCGAAGAGGCCTGCGTCGCTGGCCCGCTTCGCCTCCTGCTGCGAGCGCAGGGCGTATGCGTCCTGAGCCTCGCGCGAGATTTCAAACTTGCGCGCCAGATTCTCAGCCGTCCCGGCCATGGGCGTGTTGCAGTAGGTATCCAGCAGCGCCACCATGAGGCTGTCTTCCAGCTTGCCCTGTCCGAGAGGAAAGCCCGAGCGCGCGCCGTAGATGACGTGCGGGGCCTGCGACATGGACTCCATGCCGCCAACCAGACAGGTCTCGGCCTCGCCCAGTTGAATCATGTGCGCGCCCGAGATGATGGATTGAATGCCGCTTCCGCAGAGGCGGTTGACGGTCAGAGCAGGGCGGTCAAAGGGGACGCCTGCCTTCAAAGCAACGTGACGCGCGCCGTAGATGGCGTCGCCCGATGTTTGCAGAGCGTTTCCTATGATGGTGTGGTCAATCTCTTCGGGGGCAACGCCCGTCGCTTCCAAGGCCGCGCGAGAGGCGTGCGCGCCCAAATCAATCGCGGAAATGTCCTTCAGTTGCCCTACGTACTCGCCCATAGGAGTGCGCTTTCCGCCTAAAATAAACACGTCACGAGACATCTTTTCTCAAAACCTTTCTCAGTTGAAATTTCGCACGAGGTTAGAAACAAAAAAGAGTAACAGACCTCTTTTGAGGCGTCAATTTCAGCCGCCAAACTCTTCACAAACTTAGATGTTTGAGCCCCTCGATTCGTACCCGAAAGGCCGCGGGTTTTAATCCCTGAAGCGGTGCAGCGCGCGGTAGCGATGAAGGAGTTCTTCAAGAAAGCCTTCGTAGGTAAAGGTAGGGAGGTCGTAAGTGGGTCTGAGCTTGTACAGAAGCGGCATCGAGACGCGCCAGGCCATCCACTGGCGCGGGTTGTCGGGCAAATCCCAGCGCCGTCGCAGGTAGGTTTCGACCACCTCTATCTCACTCTCGGTCATGGACGAAAGGTCCGCCGTGAAAGCTACTGGCTTGAAGGCCCTGCGGTAGGCGGAATCCGAGACGGGGCCCGCGAAAACCTGGTCGAACGTAGGAGCTTCCGACTCGCGCTCGCGCACGACGACCGTCCCTGCGAAGAGGTCTCCCACACGCTGGTCGCGGCGGCTGATGAAGACGGAAATGATGCCGACCGAGTAGAAGCCCAGAATCGGAATGACCGTCGGCTGCATGTCGAAGATGCGCGTCAGGTTGCGCACGCTCGCTTCCCAGAAGGTGATGGGCCGCCCGTCCTCTCGTATGACTCTCAGCTTGAGCCAGCGCTTTCCGGGCGTCTGTCCGTTCCAGAGCCACTCGAAGAAGACGAAGTAACCGGAAGAGACCAGAAAGAGAACTATGATGGCTACGGCAATCACCCACTTCGGCGCATCGCCAAGCTGCTCTACGTTGGCGGATGCGCCCACTATGAAGAGAAAGGCCAGGTACATGAGGAAAATCGTGATGATTTGCAGCACGTGGTCAACGGTGCAGGCCAGAAAGCGGTTGCCTATGGAGGCCAGAGCGAAATGCAGGGGCACGCGCTCCGGCGTCTCAATCACCAGAGTATCTTCACCGGGAACGAGCGCTTCCGTCACCATCTCTCCAGTTAAGACCTTCGGAAGAATCTAGGAGCCTTTAACTTTAAGGAACCGGCGCTTGCCGACTTGCAGCAGTTGTTCGTCGCCGGAGTTAAGAGCAACTACGACGCCCA
Organism: Pyrinomonadaceae bacterium; assembly: GCA_036389875.1. GTDB lineage: Bacteria > Acidobacteriota > Blastocatellia > Pyrinomonadales > Pyrinomonadaceae > JACVRN01. The sequence continues at coordinate 9,652 of DASVVZ010000503.1, read as the reverse complement.
CGTCCGTAGGACGCTCGCCACCCACTCGCACGCCACCTTGTTCAATAAGCCTACGTGCTTCTGCGACCGAAGCAGCAAGCCCAACCCTTACAAGCAAACGCGGTAGTGTCCATGTGCCCGCCTCGACTTCGCGCGTCTCCACTTCCTGCGGCACCTCTTTATGCACGAAGCGACGCGTGAAATCTTCTTCAGCCGCACGGGCCGAGCCTGCGGAATGAAAGTCCGTGATGATTCGGCGGGCGAGCTCGACTTTAAGGTCGCGCGGGTTTCGTGCGCCGCTTTCGGCCTCTTCTCGCAGGCGGGTTATCTCATCGGGCCGCAGGTCCGTCAGCAGCTCGTAGTAGCGCCACATCAGCTCGTCCGAGATGGACATGACTTTGCCGAACATCTCTTCGGGCTTCTCGTCTATGCCTATGTAGTTGCCCAGACTCTTGGACATCTTGAGCACGCCGTCCGTGCCTTCCAGAAGCGGCATGATGACGCAGACCTGCGCCTCCTGCCCGTACTCGCGCTGAAGGTTGCGGCCCACCAGCAGGTTGAATTTCTGGTCACTGCCGCCAAGCTCCACGTCCGCTTCGAGCGCCACGGAATCGTAGCCCTGAACGAGCGGGTACAGAAGCTCGTGCAGCGCAATCGGCCTCTCTTCCGTAAGCCGTTTCTGAAAATCGTCGCGCTCTAAAATCTGCTTGACCGTAGTGTGAGAGGCGAGCCGTATGAAGCCGTCCGAGCCGAGCGAGTCCATCCAGCGCGAGTTGAATTCTATGACGGTCTTTTCCGGGTCCAGGAGCTTGAAGATTTGCGCCCTGTAGGTTTCGGCGTTCTCTGCGATCTCTTCGCGGGTGAGCTGCGGCCGCGTCGCGCTCTTGCCCGACGGGTCGCCAATCAGCCCCGTGAAATCGCCAATCAGGAAGACCACCGTGTGACCAAGCTCCTGAAAGGCGCGCAGCTTTCTGATTACGACCGTGTGGCCCAGGTGAATGTCGGGCGCGGTCGGGTCTGCGCCGAGCTTTATGCGAAGGGGGACGCCCATTCGCTGGCTCTTCAAAAGCTTTGCGCGCAAATCCTCTTCGCGGATTATCTCCACAGTCCCTTTGCGCAGAAACTCCAGTTGTTCGTCAATCGTCATATCTTATGAAATTCTCTAAATCACGGACGCTTAAAGTTTGCGCAGGACTCTTCGATCGGCTATTTCCCACTCGCCGCTAGTGACCAGCGCGACCGCATCCACGTACAGTTTATGCTCTTCTTCCAGAATACGCGCCGAGAGCGTCTCGACCGTATCGTCATCCGCAACGGGCACGGGCTGTTGCAGTATGATGGGGCCCGCGTCCAGATGCTCGTCAACGAAATGAACCGTGCAGCCGGTCCACTTGACGCCGTGCTCAAGCGCCTGCCGCTGCGCGTCCAGCCCCGGAAAGGCCGGAAGCAGGCTCGGGTGAATATTTATCACGCGCCCGCGGAACGCCTCTATAAATTCGGCTGAGAGCAGACGCATATAACCTGCAAGACAGACAAGCTGGACTCCGCTTGCCCGCAGCGCCGACGCGATCTCGCGGTCGTGCTCCGGGCGCGAGCGCCCCGCGCGCTCTATCACGAGGGTCTTTAGTCCCAGCTCGCGTGCGCGATTGATTCCGGCCGCGCCCGGCTTGTCGCTGATGACAACCGCCACCTCGGCGCCTGGCACGCGGCCGCCGCGCACTGCCTCCGAGAGCGCCGTCATGTTCGAGCCGCGCCCAGAGATCAGGATGCCCATGCGGCAGGCGTTCCGAAATGGCTCTGTCTTCATCTTATAGCTCTCTTCGCCCCCGGTCTTTCTATTTATGGCTTCGGCCGCCTTGCTATTAAATCATCCCTGCGCGCCCTGCTGCTAATCCAGAGCGCTTTCTAGCCTGGCCATTACTCGTTAACTTCCCGGCTGAGGCTGAAGACATCAATGAGCTTCGGCTTAAGCTCGCGGCCTTTAATTTCGGGCCTGTCAACGCCTATGAGGTAAGCAGTCAGGCTGTTTTTCGTCAGGCGAATACGTACGAACTCTTTGTAGTCTTCGATTCAGGCGGCTCCACCGGCCTCGTTGTTATGGCCGTTGAAGGCCAGAGAGATCGATAGATACCAGCCGAACCAGACGCAACTCATAAGGGCTCCGACCAGGCCCGCGAGCGTCGCCGGTATAAGCGCTATCCGCCACTCGTATGATTGAACCAGCGGAGAGATAGAGCCCTTATTCTTCAGCGCCCACCATTCGTGAGAGGCGAACCAGCCGGCCTCAAAGCTCCTTTGAACGCCTTTCATATCTTTCTTGAAGTCCTCAAAAGCCCAGGTGAAAGGAGTCTGGAAACGCGGGTGAAGGCTCGCGTAGTCGGCCATGTGATAGGTTGTGTCCCCGCCTACGAAAAGAAACTCTCCGCGAGGCAGCGGCACAAGCTCCGTCTCTTCAGGGTTCACGCGGCAGTCCAGCATCAGGTCTGAATTTCTATCGGGATAGTCTAACGGGCCGCCTGCATCCCTGTGGGGCTTAGCCTCCCACAGCCTCTTGGCCCAGAGCGTGTTCAGGCAAAGATAAGCGACGCTGTAGGTGGCCTTCTGTCCGTCACCCGTGTCGGCTATGTAGTCGAACCAGAACTCTCCCTTCTGCTCCCAGAAGTCTTTAGAGGCTTCGACGGGAAACTTCCAGCCACCGGCGCGCTCGCGCAACTGGTCGCGCAAATTGGGCTTGTTGCTATCGCGCCAGGCGTTCTCGGCCTCGACTTTACTACCGGAGGGGTAGGGCTGCGCCTGCATCCAGTCGCGCGCCTCCAGCTTGGTGCCGAACGCAGCGTAGAGGAGCATCCATTTCAGACTGGCGATTAACTGCGGGCCAAGCAGCCAGCCGACAGGCCCTTCCGGATTCCGCTTGTCCGGGTCGGATTCTTCAGATTCCACGGGTTCTTTCCTTTCCGAAAAGAGGGTGAAAGAGCGGAAGAGCGGCCCGACGTGACGCCTCGTCACGCTCAGATGAGAATGTGTTTCAGATGTTAGAGGCTTGAGGTCTTAAAGAATCATGACCTCACGATTGCCTTCAACCACGCGCCCTATTTCGTAGCAGGGCTCGTCACGTCTAGCGAAGTGAGATTGAATGGCTTCCGCATCCTGCGCGGCGCAGATTATCACCAGGCCTACGCCCATGTTGAAGGTGCGATACATCTCTGCGTCGGGAACCTGGCCCAGCTGCTGCATGAGCGTGAAGACGGGAAGCACGGGCCACGTCCCGCGCGCGATTGTGACGCTCGTGCCAGCGGGAAGCACGCGCGGGATATTCTCAAGGAGACCGCCGCCTGTGATGTGCGCCAGCCCCTTGATGCGCCCCGAATCCAAGAGTTCGTCGATGGCGGGCAGGTAGCTCCTGTGCTCTGCCAGCAGGGCCTCCCCGACCGTAGAGTTAAGCCCGGGAAGATGAGTATCAACCTCATAGCCGCCTATCTCCAGAAGGAGCTTGCGCGCCAGCGAGTAGCCGTTCGTGTGAAGCCCCGCAGACGGCAGTGCGAGCACTGTATCTCCTGCGGCCACACGTTTCCCGTCGATGACGCGCGAGCGGTCAACCACGCCGACTATGAAGCCCGCCACGTCATATTCGCCCACAGCGTAGAAGCCCGGCATCTCGGCCGTCTCTCCGCCCAGGAGCACGCAGCCGTTCTCAAGACAGCCCGCGCTGATGCCTTCTACGATTCCGGCCACGACATCGGGCGCGAGCACGCCCGTCGCTATGTAATCCAGAAAGAAGAGGGGCCGCGCGCCCTGCACCAGTATGTCGTTGACGCAGTGGTTGACAAGGTCGCGCCCAATGGTGTTATGCCTGTTGGTGAGAAAAGCTATCTTGAGCTTTGTGCCGACGCCGTCGGCTGAAGCCACCAGCACGGGCTGGCTCATGGAAGGAAAGCTGGCGTCGAACATGCCGCCGAAGCTTCCGATCTCGGAGAGCGTGCGCGCGTTGAAGGTTGAGCGCGCCAGCTCCTTTATCTTCTCGGTGGCCGCGTTGGCCGCGTCTATGTTGACGCCCGCATCGCTGTAAGTGACAGGTCTGTCCATTTTTGGGTAAACGGTAAATGGTGAATGGTGAATAGAGAGAACGGCTCGTCCATTTGCCGTTCACCATTTACCCACGTTATTTACCTTTCTTCGTCGTCTTCTCTTTCGGCGGTTTGGGCGGCGGGCCGAAGTCGCCGTAGGCTATGAACCCTCGGCGCGAGGAGTCGTCGTACTGCCCCTCGCGTCCGGCCCAGAGGTCAGTCTTGGCCTCTTTTTCGGTCTTGATGTCGTAGAGCTTTCCGTTTTTGATTTGCCCCGTGGTAGTAATCTGAATCTGTCCCTGCAAGTCCGTGCGGTAGAGTTTGACGTTCGCTGCCTTCAGGCGGTCAAGCACGGACTGCGCCGGGTGGCCGTAGCGATTGAACTCGCCGTTCGAGATGATGGCGGCCTCCGGCTTGACGGCTTTAATGAAATCTTCGGTCGTGGCGTACTTAGAGCCGTGGTGGCCTACCTTCAGAATCCTGGCGGCGATGCTCATGTCCTTTGAGACGAGGCGCTGCTCCGTCTGCGCTTCGGCGTCGCCCGCCAGCAGCATCGAGAAGTCGCCGTAATCAAGACGGGCTATGATGGAGTTTGCGTTCGGCTCGTTGCCGCCTTCGCGCACCTGGTCGCGCGTGAAGAATGGCCGCAGGGGGGCCATCAGGGTCAGGAAAGCCCCGCCGCCCAGGTCCAGCTTCATCTCGGGCGGAGGCGGAGCCTTCTTGTCCTTCTCGTCCGTCACTTCCTCCTTCTGTTCCGGCGGAAACTTCTCGTACTTTGCGCCGGAAGCCGAAGCCGCGTCCTTGTAGTTGCGATAAGCTATCACGCTCAGAGGCTCCCGCACCGGCCCCCTGGGTTTTCTGGGCTGCGGCTTGGCGCTCTTTCCCTTGCCCTTCTGGTCTGTGCTCTCGGCCGTCTCTTCCGTCTGCATCTCGGGCGGCTCAAGGCCGTTGTCAATGATGGTGCCGATGGGAAATGAATTGAGCACGTCGGGCGCGCCGCCCAGGTGGTCCGCGTGCGAGTGTGTCGCTATGAAATAATCTATGCGCTGCACGCCTATCTTCTTCAGCGCTTCGACCGTCTTCTTGCCGCGATTAACGTCGCCGGCGTCTATCAGCACGGTCTTGTCCTCGGGCGAGATGACCAGAATCGAATCGCCGTCCGTAGGCCCCACGTCCAGCACAAAGACGCGCAGCTCTTTGCCGGAAGGCGCAGGCGGCTGTCGCTCTTTATACCAGCGCCAGCCGAAGAAGCCGACCACGCTTCCGACGACGGCCAGAATCAGAAACACTGCGGGCGCGCACCCGCGTCTAACTTTTGCCACTAGAGCCTAAACCTCCGGCCTTCCCGAATTTCCGCCTGACGTAAAGTTTGAGACTAACGCATTCAATCTTCCAAATTCAAACCGCAGAGGGATTAACAAGGCTCGCGGCGTGCGCTTTCGACTCAGAGCTTGAAGTCCTTCTTGTCCTCTGTGCCGCCCTGTTTCCGCAATTCGTCTTGCAGCCTCTTGACGCGCTCCTTGGCCTCTGCGTGCGAGCGGCGGTCGAGCGAGATGCTGATACGCAGGTGGTCGCCGTCCGACGCGCCTTCCGGGAGAAGAGAGGCGGGAAGGTCAACCTGCGTTTTTCCATCGTCGCCGATTGAAAGAACGGCTAAGCCGCCGTCTTCTATGCGGTCAATAACGGCGCGTATCTGGCTCGAAGCCTCTTTTCGCTCCTGCCGGTCATCTTCTTTAGCCATGTTTACCTGCTCGATGAGTCGCGCCGTGAGCGCTGTGTTTCCGTCTCCACGTCTCCGCGCTGCGGCTCGCTTTTCTGCGCGGTGCGTCCGGCCCAGAGGTCGCCCGTGGCGGCCCTGGCCGTCTGAATCTGGTATCCCTGCCCGCGCGTGGTGATGGTGATTTCGCCCTGCAAGTCCGTGCGGTAGATTTTTATGCCCAGAGCCTTTAAGCGGTCGAGCGCATCCTGGCTGGGATGGCCGTAGCGATTATCTTCGCCGTTCGAGATGAGAGCCGCTTCAAATCCGCCCGCGCGCAAGAATTCGTCCGAAGATGCGTACCTTGAGCCGTGATGGCCCACCTTCAGGACTTTGGCTTTGACGTTCGCGCCCGTCTTCATCATGCGGGACTCCGTCTCGGCTTCGGCGTCGCCGGTCAGCAGCATGGAGAAGTCGCCGTAGTCCAGCCTGGTCACGACAGAGTTCGCGTTCGGCTCGTTTGCGCCTGAGCGCAACTGGTCTTTGGTGAAGAAGGGCTTAATAGGGGCCAGCACGGTGAGCTGCGCGCCTGCGCCCAGGTCGAACTTCTGCCCTGGGCTGGCGCCTATGTACTTTGCGCCGCTCTCCTTAATGGCCTTCAGAAAATCCTCGTAGTTGCGGGTGGCGTTCGGAACCTGGCTGTCCAGCACGCTCAGGACTTTAGCGGCGCGAATAACTTCGTCCGCGCCGCCGATGTGGTCCGCGTGCGCGTGCGTCGCCACCAGCAGGTCAATCTGGCTCAGGCCGTAGCGCTTCATGGCCTCGACTACGACCTTTCCGCTTCCGGGCACGCCCGCGTCAACCAGAACCGTCTTACCGCCCGGCGCGACTATCAATATGGAATCGCCCTGTCCTATGTCCAGCACGTGAACCTGCAACTCGTCGCCCGAAGGCGCAGGCTGAGGCGAGGGCCCGGGCGTGCGCTTCGATAACCAGAAGTAGCCCAGAATAAGAAGGGCTACGACGGCCACGGCCAGCACCGACAGGATGACTCCAAGCACCAGGCACCCGCCACGGGCCTGCGCCTTATGTTCGTGTTCCGGGAAAGGACGATAAGTCATAAAGGTTCTTTCAGATTAATACAAGCAAAGAAAAGGTAAAAGGAAAAAGCAGGACAAAGCCCGTCAAAGCTTTGTCCTGCCTTCTGCTTTTTCCTTAGTGCTATTCAGCTTTCCCTGAATAGATGTACTTGTAGACGGGCTCTCCCCGGAGCGTTTCTTCGATTTCGGCACGCATCCTCTCGCGGCTTATGCCTTCGTGCGTCCTGTATTCACGATTGAAGAACTCCCACCCCTCTTCCTGACGCCCCGCGTAGATGTTGTTGAGAGTGACCTGAAGCACCGCGCTGAAATAACGCTCGGAATATGTCTCGTCGTTGTCGGGGTTGCCCTCTTCCTTCAGCATCTTAACCGCCCTGATGTCGTCGTTTATAGTGGACAGGATGATATGAGAAAACCCCCTGTTGGCAGGGCGATACTCGCCAGCCTTCTTATCGTAGGCAAAGACGGCCTGCGGAAAGACGGAAGAGGCGTGCGACATGTGGAAATAGTCGAAGGCCATGACCGAATGCGTCAGCTCGGCCATTCCGTCCGAATCCATGTCCAGATGCATGAGCTGGTTGCCTGTCCCGTACTTGCTGTTGTCGAAGAGCAGACGGGGCGCGGAGGCGTCCAACTCGTATACCCAGTAGGAGTAGCAGCAATGAGCGCCGCCCGAATACTGCTCCACGACCAACTGCCTGGGCTCCCGGCTGATGAAAGGGAAGAGGCCGAAGCTAGTCCACTCCCTGTTCCAGCCGCCGGAAAACTTTGCTACCTCTTTATTTCCCCTCTTCAATGAGGCAGACCATGACTCTTCGCCCACGTCCTGAGACTTTTCGATTACATAGCCTCTGTAGGCGAGCCTGTCCTCTTTGGTAAAGATTTCGTCGAAGACGCTTCTTCTGTCCTTTTGTTCGGCGGCTGAGACCACCTGAGCGGAGGCCAGCGGCATGTCGTTCGACGCGCGTTTCCCCAATGAAGACCTGTGGCGAAATGCCCAGATGGTTAGCGGAGCTACGCCGAAAACCAGCGTGAGGGCGGATGTGGTCAGGAGAGTCTTGCGACGATTCATCTTCAGATTATGCTTTCCGGGAGCGAAATTTCAGAATGCCTGTGTCATAAGGGGAAGCGCTTCCTGTAGACCGGTAGCGACAAGACTTAGATGTCAAAAAGGGGGCGGTAGATGTTTCGTCCGGAGCTTTAATTATCGGAAGGCACGGGCTCGTGCTCGCGCGCGAACATGGTCTCGGCCTCGCGCGTAATCCTGGTCGGATAGTGGCCCGTCCAGCAGGCTGCACAGGCCGAATCCGGCTCAACTCCCGTGGCCGCGAGCATCCCTTCGAGCGACAGGTAGCCCAGGGAATCCGCCTCTATAAAGCGGCAAATCTCTTCGACCGACATCTGCGCGGCAATCAGGTCGGACTTGTTCGGTGTATCCACGCCGTAATAGCAGGGCGAGAGCGTGGGAGGGCAGCTGATACGCATGTGAACCTCTTTGGCCCCAGCCTCTCTGACCATGCGTACAATCTTCTTAGAGGTAGTGCCGCGCACGATGGAATCGTCAATCAGGACCACGCGGCGCCCCTGTATCAGGTGGCGCACGGGGTTCAATTTAATGCGTACGCCGAAGGAGCGTATGGACTGCTTCGGCTCTATGAAGGTGCGGCCCACGTAGTGATTGCGCACGAGGCCCTGCCGGTAGGTGATGCCGCTCTGCGCGGCATAGCCTATGGCGGCGGCCACGCCCGAATCCGGCACCGGCACGACTATGTCGCCGTCGGCCGGATGCTCAAGCGCCAGCCGCTTTCCCATCTTGTGACGCGACTCGTTGACGGAGTGGCCGAAGATGACCGAATCGGGCCGCGAGAAGTACACGTGCTCGAAGATGCACATGGAGTGCTGGCGGACGGGCAGGGGGTGCGACGAGTGCAGGCCGTAGCGGTCTATGACTATCATCTCTCCCGGCTCAACGTCGCGCTCGTAGCGCGCGTCAATCAGGTCGAAAGCGCAGGTCTCAGAGGCTATCACCCAGGCGTCGTCAAGGCGTCCCAGGGCCAGAGGACGAAAGCCGCGCGGGTCGCGCACGGCCACCAGCGAGTCGGGCGTCAGAAAGAGCATGGAGAAAGCGCCTTCGGTCTCGCACAGGACTTCGGGGATGGCTTCCGTGACGGTGCGCGCCCGCGACCGAGCTATCCCGTGAAGAATAACTTCCGTGTCCGAGGTGGAGGAAAAGATGGCCCCGTCTCGTTCCAGCCGCTTTCGCTCTTCGGTGGCGAAAGGTAGATTCCCGTTATGACAGACCGCAATCTGCCCGTGCTGGCATGCGACCAGAAAGGGCTGGGCCTCCCGTATGGAGACTTCCCCTGCCGTAGAGTAGCGCACATGGCCTATAGCGCTTTGTCCCGGCAGGCTGTCCAGCTTCGCCTGGTCGAAGACATCCGAAACGAGTCCCATGGCGCGGGCCGAGCGCAGCTCGGCTCCGTCCGAAGAGACTATGCCGCAGGACTCCTGCCCGCGATGCTGCAACGCGTAGAGCCCAAGGTAGGTCAGGCGCGCGGCCTCCGCGTGGCCGTATATGCCGAACACGCCGCACTCGTCACGAAACTTTTCAGACTCCAGATAGCTCATCAGGCCCAATCCTTTTTGATGCTGCCGCGCCAGTCGGAGAAGCACGCGAAAAGTGTAACGCGACTATTGTGAAAAGGCGAGAAGAAGAATGCTGGATGGGGACAGGGGGGGCGGGGGCATAGAGAAAGAAAATCCATCTCTCTTACTTTTACCATCCCCTGACCCCAGGCCCCAATCCCCCAATC
>DASVVZ010000502.1:0-11151 GCA_036389875.1 Pyrinomonadaceae bacterium | reverse complement strand
CAGGCTGCCTGCTGCTTGCATTGCTTCTGCTTACCACTTATGCCGGAGCCCGGAACAATTCAGACACGGGGCTTCCGGCAGAAATCGACAGCATCGGGGCCGCGGATAATCATGCCCACTTGATGAGCGTGGCGGACGCAAACGGCAGGGAGGACGAAGAATACGACGCCTTACGTTGCGGCAAGCTCGAGTTCGTCTCTAAGCCGCCCGTGCGTCTGGCCATTGCATTGATCGGAATGATGAAGGAGGGCGACATCACGCGCGAACGCGCCTCGGAGCTTGCGCGTCTGGTGATGAGAGAGAACGCCGCCAGGCAGACCGGCTCAAATAGAGCGCGACTATGGCTATTCGCTGCCTGAGCCTGTCTGATTTTCCTCGTCCTTTTTCGGGATACGCATCTTTCGGCGGTTGGCGTCCACCGCGACGTATATCACCTCGGCTTCTGTGACGCGTATGCGATCGCCCGTCCCGCCGTAGCGCTCTGCTTCGACTATGACGCGCACTGTGATGCTCGTCGTGCCTATGCGAAGCGTCATTGCATAGAAGCTCACAAGGTCGCCTACGAAGACCGGCTGGTGAAAGATGACTTCGCGCATGGCCACGGTGACGAAGCGCTCGATTCTGGTGTGTCGATGCGCCTCTATGGCGCCCGCCATGTCTATGTAGCTCAGTATGATTCCGCCGAAGATAGTGCCCTGCGGATTCGTGTCTCGGGGCAAAAGCGTCAGCCGTATGGCCGGGTCTGTGTAATCAGGCATAGGAAATTGATTCAATGATTCAGCTGTTCTTCGATTCAATAAACAGTTGAGTCAATCGCTTCCGACTTGTTGTCTCCACTCTGTGATGGCTCGCTTCATCTCGTCCAGGCGGCCTTCGAAGAAGTGGCCTGCGTTCTGTATGATTTCGAGCTTCGCGTGCGCCTCAAAGGGCAGTCGCGAGACGAGCGCGCGAAGCTGCTCCACCCGTCCGAATTCGTCGCGGTCTCCGTGAACGAAGAGAATAGGCTTGCGGCACTCTTCCAGAAACGCGAAATCGTACTTGTCCACGGGCGTGCCTATGCTTACTAGATCGCGCACGCGCTCGTCGCTGATGCCGACTTCGAGGCCGACGCGCGCGCCGAAAGAGAAGCCGCAGAGCGTGACGGGCTCTCCAGGGTAGCTCTCAGCCAGATAGTCCAGCCCTACGCGAACATCTTCCAGCTCGCCGCGCCCCTCGTCATGCAAGCCCGTGCTTTGTCCCACGCCGCGAAAGTTTATGCGAAGCGTGACAAGGCCCGCGTCATTAAGCGCGCTCGCCGCACGAAAGACCACCTTGTTGTGCATGGTACCGCCGCCCAGAGGATGAGGGTGCAGCACTAGCGCCACGCCACACCGCGCCGCGTCTCGCGGCTCCTTCAGGATACATTCCAGCTGGCCGTGCTCAGCCGGGATAAAGAGATTGCCAGCAGGATACATAACTCTTCCGAAGGAGAACCGAAAATCAGAGACTTCCGAATCTGCCTGCCCGAAGCTCTTGGTTTATCTTTTCAGCGAGACTAGCAGAAATAATCTTGATTGGCTATTAGGCGCAACGCCGCGCAGAGCAGCAGTTGGGGCAGCAAAAGAATCGAGCGGCAGCGCACCGTTGATATTGAAACAGGTGCGCTGCCGCTCCGGGCTAAGGCCGATAACTGAGAGCCTTGATGTTCTCTACTTTTGAGAGCCTTTGCCGGAGGACTCCATGGTTTCTTCCATAGTATCCCTGGCTTCTTCGGCTTCCGGTATGACAGCAGAGAGAGCGCCTACGACTGCGCCTGCGGCTGCGCCCGAGAGCACGTTGCCGGCCACGCGTCGCACGCCCTTAGTAATCTGGGATGTGGTGGTTCCGCCCCTCTTTGAGCCGCCGCCCTTTTTACTTCCGCCGCCACCACCACCGCCGCCACGTTTACCGCCGCCCTTCTTTCCCGCTGCGCCGCCGCCGCCACCAGCACCGCCGCCGCGCTTATTGGCGCTCTTCTTTCCAGCGCCGCCCTTCTTCGATGCTTTGCCAGCGCCGCCTTTACCGGCGGCGCCTTTCTTCGCGCCGCCCTTACCGGCCGCGCTTTTCTTCGCGCCGCCCTTCTGAGCGCCGCCTTTGCGAGCGCCGCCTCCGCCACCAGATTTCTTAGCAGCTTTCTTAGCGGACTTCTTCGCTGATTTCTTCGCAGACTTCTTTCCACCTGCGCCTTTGCCGCTCTTACCAGAGCCGCCCTTTTTACCACCGGCTTTTCTATTTGCCATCCTGTTGCTTTCTCCTTATCAAAAGTCTTCGATTACTCAGCCCTTCTTGACACCCTAACAGAGTCTTTGCGCGCTTGTCACTGAAATTTTTTTTAGAGACATGGGCGGATAGCTGCTTTGATATTTTAATAATTTCATGCTGCTGCCTGTGCATCCGCGAAAAGGGAGAATCGGGGGTGACAAGAGAAGAGCAAAGCCGTATATTAGCAGCTTGTTGCTTCCCTCGCTCTGACAATGAAAGGCCGCAGTTGATCAAGCGCGGCGGAAAGGTAACCCGACCGATGCAAGGTTTATCTCTGCCATATCTACCCGTCTCTGAATTTCCCCCCAATCTCTTCGCCCCGTGCGGAGGCGACGGCGACCCCGTTGGAAACGCTCTGGAAGAGCAGTGGACCGGGTTTGAAAAGCGTCAGGCGCGCGTGCTTGTCGTAGACGATGCGCCCGACGTGCTTGAGATGTTCAGTATGATGCTGAAGCTTTCGGGCTACGACGTTGAGGTGGCGGCTTCGGCTATAGAAGCTCTGGAGCAGGTGCGCTCCGCGCAGTTCGACGTGATAGTGTCGGACATAGGCATGCCGGAGATGAACGGGTACGAGCTGGCGCGAAGGCTGCGCCAGATGCCCGACTACGCCAGCATTCCCATGATAGCCGTTACCGGATTCGCCATGTATAAAGATCAAACGCAGGCGCTTGAATCCGGCTTTAACGCGCATCTCTCCAAGCCAGTCAATCCCACGACCCTCCTTGATCTCATCGAACAACTCAGAAAATAAGAATTTATGCAGGATATTCAAGAGGGAATAGCCGAAGGGGAACAAGCAGCGCCGGAGAAGCCACACGGGCGCGCCTCCGGCAATCAGGATGTCTGGGAGCGCGCCGTTTATCTACTGGTAGGCATAGCTTCGATTGCAGCCGTCTTCATCAAGTTGCAGTTTTCGACCGACGGCGTTTGCTGCGGAGATTTCGACGGCTACTATCACATCAAGTGGAGCAGCCTGTTGTGGGAAGGGATGCGCCGCAGCGTCTTTCCGCCGACCTTCGTCTGGCTCCCGCTGACCACGCTCGACCCCAGGGGCTACGTAGATCATCACCTGCTGTTTCACATACTGCAAATCCCCTTCACCTGGTTCATGGAGCTGAGGACGGCAGCCAAGGTGTCGGCAACGCTCTTTGCCAGTCTGGCCGTCTTCTCCTGCTACTGGCTGATAGTTCGCTACAGAATCCGTTACACGCTCTGCTGGCTGATAGCCCTGCTGGCCTGCTCGGCCCCCTTCCTCTATCGCATGAACATGGCCAAGGCGCCGCCGCTCGCCATAGTCTTCATGATAATCGGCATCTACCTGCTTTTCGAGAAGAAGTACGTGTGGCTTGCGCCGCTCGCCTTTCTCTTCGTCTGGACGTACAGCCTCTTCGTGACGCTGGTGGCGGCCGCCTTCATCTGGCCGCTGGTGGTTTTCTGGAGCGAGCGCACGTTTGACCGCCGCTCCGTCTGGCGCGCGTTGTCGGCCCCGCTCTACACGGCCGCGGGAACCGTGGCGGGCTTCATCATCAATCCTTACTTTCCAAAAAACGTCTGGCTCTTCTACGAGCACGTTCGCATTAAGGTGACCGCGGGCGACTTCACCACGAGCGTCGGGACGGAGTGGTACCCGTACGAGAGCTGGTATTTCCTTGGAAGCTGCATCATAGCTTTCGCGGCCATGATGTTGGGCTACGTGGCCTACGACTGGACGGACAGGCGAAGGGCCGCGCGGCCCCTGCTGCTCATGGTCTTCTCCACGCTCCTGATGATTGCGAGCTTTCGCTCTCGCCGCTTCGTGGAATACTGGCCCCCGTTCGCCGTCCTCTTCGCGGCCTTTTCGCTTCAGCCGATTCTTGAGGGCTTTAAGAGCATCTTCACGCGCATGCCGCGCGACGTGATAGACGAGCTTGAGCCATTTCTGGACCGCGACGTGTTGCCCACGGAAGTCGAGAGAGAGAGAAGGACGCGCTTCTGGGACGAGCCCCTTCTGGCGCTCGTAGGCTTCGCGCTCGGCATAGTCCTCTTCTTTACCTATTACCAGTTCACAGCCTTGCGCGGAAGCGGCGGGCAGGCTGCTGCTGCTGCCTCCACGGGGGCCGCCGCGCCGCCCGTGAACAGGATGGCGGTCGCCTGGATTGTCATAGCCTTCCTGGTCTATTTCGGAGCTCTTCTCTTCTACACCTGGCGTCGGAGATCTGCCGCCAGAACGTTCAGCGTCATCGTTCTCTCGTTTGTCACCATCACGCTCTTCATCAACGTGCAGGAGACGGCAAGGTCTATTGCCGACGACCATGGGCGGGACTTTTACGCGAGGGGCATGGCGTGGGTGCAGGCGAACGTCCCCGAAGGCGAGAGGGTCTTTAACACCGACTGGGACGATTTCCCGAAGATGTTCTTCTACGACACGAAGCACACTTACGTCTCCGGCTTGGACCCGACTTACCTGCTGGACAAGAATCCTGAGCTATCTAAATTGTACGAGCAGATAACGCTGGGCAAAGAGAAAGACCCGGGGCCGCTGATACGCGACCGCTTCGGCGCGCGTTATGTCTTCACGGACAACGAAGACATTCACAACGACTTCTATTACAACGCGCTTCGGAGCGGCTGGTTCGAGAAGGCTTATGAGGATGAAGATTGTACAATCCTGAAGATACGCGACGAGAAGGGCGAGCCGCCGCTCGAAGCGACCGAGGACGAAGGCGACATACCGGAAGAGGGCGCGGACGAGCCGGAGAATTAAAGCTTCTAAGGCACGAGCACCAGCTTGCCGAACTGCGCGCGGTCTTCTATTAGCTCGTGCGCGCGCCTGGCTTCCGCCAGAGGCAGCGTGCGGTCGACCACGGCGCGGATTGAGCCGCGCTCAACGAACTTCATAGCATCCAGCAGCTCGGCTTTCGACCCCATAAAAGAACCGAGCAGTGACAGGTTACGATAAAAGACCTGTCGCAGGTCTGTGCGCGCATCAAAGCCGCTGGTCGCGCCGCAGGTCACGAGCCTCCCGTTTTTTGAGAGAGACGCGATGGAGCCGGGCCAGGTGGCGGCGCCCGTGTGCTCGAAGACCACATCTACGCCGCGCCTCTCTGTGAGCCTGCGAATCTCCTTCGGCCAATCCTCGCGCGTGTAATTGACCACTTCGTCAGCGCCAAGAGCGCGAGCCTTCTCAAGCTTTTCATCCGAACCGGCTGTGGCTATCACACGCGCGCCCTTAAGCTTTGCCACCTGTATGCCGATTGAGCCTACGCCACTGCCGGCAGCATGAATCAGCACATCTTCTCCGGCCCCGGCCCCGGCGCGAGTGACAAGCATGTGCCACGCCGTGACGGTCACAAGCGGAAGCGCGGCCGCTTCTTCCCACGATAGATTTTTCGGCTTCGGAATGACGTTGACGCCCGGCGCTGCGACCAGCTCCGCGTAGCCGCCCGCGCGCCTGTAGCCCAGTATGTCGTATTCGGGGCAGAGATTATCCGCGCCGCGCAGGCACTCTATACAATGGCCGCAGGAGACGCCCGGCTGCAACATGACCTCGTCGCCGGGTCTAACCCACGTGACAAGCTCTCCGGCACGGCGCACCACGCCTGCGATGTCATTGCCGAGGATGTGCGGCATGGGAATCTCTATCCCCGGCAAACCCTTTCGCGCCCACACGTCCAGATGATTCAGCGCGCAGGCGCGTACCTCTACCAGAACCTCGCTGGCTTTTATCTCGGGCTCCGGGGCGTCTGCGTACTCCAGCACCTCCGGCCCGCCATGCTCTCTGAAGACGACAGCTTTCATAAAAGGTTAGTGTGATTGAGAAAGAGAAACTAAACGTAAGAAGCTGCCCTCAAACTGAAAGCAGCTTCGACAAATGACTCGATTCGATTTAACGCGCGGAAGCCAGGCTTTCCTCCGCGCTCTCGTCTGCGACGGGCTCTTCCGTCTGCTGTCGCGCGTGATAAGAAGAGCGCGTCAGGGGGCTTGATTCGACGTGCCGGAAGCCCATCTGCATCCCCACGTCGCGCCAGCGAGCGAACTCTTCGGGCGTCACGTAGCGCTCCACCGGCAGCCTGCGCTCGTAAGGCTGTAGATACTGGCCTATCGTCATGATGTCGCATGAGACGGCCCGTAAGTCCTTCATCAGCTCTACCACTTCGTCGAAGTTCTCGCCCAGCCCCACCATAATGCCGCTCTTGGTGAGCATGCCCTTTTGCCCAGAGTCGCGGCGTCGCCCGGCGCGCTCAAGCAGCGTCAGCGACTGCCTGTAATCGGCGTCGGGGCGCACGCGTCGATAAAGACGCGCAATCGTCTCCATGTTGTGGTTGAGCACGTCGGGCTCGGCATCCAGAACTGTGTCGAGCGCCTGCTCGTCCCCGTTGAAATCCGGTATCAGCACCTCTATCTTGCAGTCCGGATTGAGCGCGCGCACTTCCCTGATGGTGGCGGCCCAGTGAGCAGCGCCTCCATCGGCCAAGTCGTCGCGGTTGACCGAGGTGATGACCGTGTGCGCCAGCCCCAGGTGACGAACAGCCTCGGCCACGTGGCGCGGCTCTTCAGTGTCGAGCGAGCCTGGCATCCCCTTGCCCACGGCGCAGAAGCCGCAGTGACGCGTGCAGATGTCTCCCGCGAGCATGAAGGTAGCGGTCTTATCCGTCCAGCACTCGAAGATGTTCGGGCAGCGCGCCTCCTGGCAGACCGTGTGCAGGTTCAAGCCTTCTATCAGCTTGAGCACGTGGTTCTGGTTCGCAGGGTCGCCGAGGCGAATCTTCAGCCATTCCGGCTTGGGCTCGCGCGGCTTAGTCCGCGCAGTATTGATAACTCTTAACTCACGACTCACTACAATTAACTCCAGTGATTTAACGGTAAGCCTATTCTACCACTCCTGATGCATTTATTCATTCCGCAAGCAGTTCGGCCAGCGCCTCCGTGTCTATGTTGCCGCCGGAGAGGACAACGCCTACGCGGCGCGCGTCCGCAGGAAGCTTTTGAGAGAGCACGGCGGCGGCGGCGGTTGCACCCGAAGGCTCTACCAGAAGCTTCATGCGCAAGAGTATGAAGCGGAGCGCCGAGCCAATCTCTGAGTCCGAGACGGTCAGCACGTCTTCGGCCATTTTTTGCAGGATGGGAAAGGTTAATTTGCCGGGCGCAGTCACGCGCAGCCCGTCCGCTATGGTGGAAGAGGGCGGTATCTGGACGCGCTCGCCCTTGCGTAATGACTGGAGCGTGTCGTCAGCCGTCTCAGGCTCCACGGGAAAGCAGCGCGTCTCGGGGTTAATGGCTTTGGCCACTGTGCTGACGCCCGCGAAAAGGCCGCCGCCGCTACAGGGCACTAGGATAGAGTCCAGCTCAGGCACCTCTTCCAGCAGCTCAAGAGCGCAAGTCCCCTGTCCGGCCATTATCGCGTAATCGTCAAAGGGCGGAACCAGCAGGGAGCCTTCGCGCTCGGCCACGGTGCGCGCGACCTGCTCGCGGTCTTCGCGCTGCCGGTCGTAAAAGATAACCTCCGCGCCGTAACCGCGCGTCGCGGCCACCTTGGCCTTGGGCGCGTCTGACGGCATGACGATAACGGCGCGCACGCCCGCTTCGCGTGCCGCAAGCGCCACGGCCTGCGCGTGATTGCCGGAAGAGAAGGCCGCTACGCCGCGCCTGCGCTCCTCACCCGTCAGAGAGAGAATCCTGTTGGTGGCACCTCGAAACTTGAAAGAGCCCGTGCGCTGAAGATTCTCGCACTTGAAGAAGACGCGGCGCGGCGCGCCACGGCTCGCGGCCTCGTCAAAGCTGCGGGACGTGACGACGGGCGTGCGATGTACGTGAGGCTTGATGCGGGCGTGGGCCTCTCTAATCTGTTCAATTGCCAGCATGGAATAAATTAACTGATTGCCGTCTGAATACCGGGCGCCGATTGCGCGCTATTTTGCGCGCCCGCTTCGAGCGACATGTCGAACACTTCCGCGAACCGGGCAATGATTCGGTCTTCGACCATGCTCATGTGGACCTCCCGGCCGAGAATCTTCTGCATGGAGATGACCGGCTCGCCCTCGCAGGCGATGATGAGGTTGAAGTAGCTCAGGTCCGTGTTGACGTTTAGCGCGAAGCCGTGAGTCGTCACCCAGCGGGCTATGTGAACGCCAATGGCCGCGACTTTTCCTTCCGAAGTGTGAACGCCCGTCAGCCCCTTTATGCGAAAGGCTTCGATCCCGAAATCCGAAAGCGCGCGAATCAAAGTCTCTTCAAGGTCGCGCACGTAGCGATGCACGTCCTCGCGCTCCGGGCTCAGATTGACGATGGGATAGCCGACTATCTGCCCGAGCCCGTGGTATGTGGCTTTGCCGCCGCGGTTGGTCTCAAAGACCGTGACGCCGCGCGCTTCCAGCACAGCCTGCGGCGTAGTGATTCGCTCGCGCCCCGAGCCGCGCCCCAGTGTGAGCGTGTGCGGGTGCTCAAGCAGCAGGAGCGTGTCAGGCTGCTCATTGTTTAAGACAACGCGCTCGGTCTCCTTCTGTATGTCTAGAGCAGCGCCGTACTCCACGCGCCCCAATCGCCTGACTCTTAAAAGTCTCTCTCTCATCTTCGCCTGCCGGGTTGATTGCTTTTCGCTCTATTGTAACAGCAGAGAGTCTCGCGCGACGAATCCGGGCTGAAGACTTCACGGCGGCTTGACTGTCAGCCGCCGCAGGTCTTAGCTTGAGAGGCAAGCGAATCAATCTCTCTCCCTGAGGATGAAAGCGAGCGTCCTGCGGAAAGCAGATGACGATAAGGAGGCTTACCCTTTTGAAGCGCATACAGATGATTGTTCTGGCCTGCCTGATGATTTTTATGGCGTCCGGCGTGTACGGCCAGACGCGCCGGCGGACGACTACGGGCAGAAGATCGCGCCCCGCTTCGACACGCAGCCAGGGCCCTGCTGTCCCGAGCGCGACGGTGGCGGCGCGCGTCGCCGAGCAGATTAAGTCCATAGGCAGATTCCTATATCTTTACGGGCCTATCTCCAAAGACCTGGCCGCAAACGAAGCGCAGGCGCAGCAATCCGCCTCGGCCGCCGACGCGCTGGAGCGCAACAAGGCGAAGCTGCGCGAGGCCTTTCATAACTACCGCGCGCAGATGGACGAGCTTGAGACGGCCTTTAGCAGTTCGAGCGAGTTGCGGCCCTACTACACAAAGCTACTGGGGGTTGCAGCCAGCGCCGGCCAGGCCGAAGATGCGGTCTCGGCCAGCCGCTACGACCAGGCTGGCCGAAGCCTGCTCGACGTGATGAATCGCCTGACTGACGTGCTGCTGGACATGCAGGCAAGGTGAAGCAGAAGACGGATGACGACCATCAGGAGGAATAAAAGAGAACTGAATTTTCTTTTACCCGAACCCCTGTACCTGATGCCCGTCACCCGTCTCACTTCTTAGGGTAGTATCCCTGGCGGGCGCGCACGCGCAGCTCTGAGCGTGTGGGAACTGCGACGCGTATGCGCCGGAAGTTAGGGTTCTGCGTCTGGTCGCTCGAGTAGTATTGAAGAAGATACTGCGAGCGCAGCTCCGCGGCTATCTGCCGGAACACGCCGTCTAGGTCTTCCAGTCTTTCCGGGACAAATGAGTTGCCGCCAGTGGCATTTGCCAGCCGTGCCATTCCGTCCTGCGCTCGCTGGCTGATGATGTTCAGCTTGAGCGCCTGACCGCTGGGATTTATGGAATAAAAGGCGGCCTCGGCGCGCTGCACCTCTCGCTCCACCTCTGTTTGCGCGCGGCCGTATACGACGGCCTGAGTCTGCGGCGCGGCGCTTCGCTGAGCCTCAGCCGTATCACCTATGGCGGCTTTGATGCGCTCGCTGTAGTTGTCTTCGCCGTCGGAGATGACTACTATCACGCGCCTGTGCTGGGCGGGCGTGGACTGTGCCAGATAACGCGCCGCTTCCACGACAGTATCGAAGAAGGCCGTGGGGCCTCTGGTGGCCTGCAACGTCTTCAGCCTGGCGGCGGCTGCTTCGGCCGAGGCGCGCTGCAACTCCATGCGCGGAGTGATGCTGATGGTAAAAACAGTCGCACGGTCGTTCGGCTTCAAGACCTGCCTGAGAAAACGCGCGGCCGCCTCCTTCTCAAAATCTATGCGCGCGTTGACCGAGCCGGAGATGTCCAGCAGTATGGCAATCTCAAGCGGCACCTGTTCCGGGTCGCCTATCTGCGTTATCTCCTGAGCGCGTCCCTCCTCCTCAAGACGAAAATCACCGATGCTGAGCCCGAGCACAGGGTCGCCCTTCGCGTTGGTCACGGAGACGGGCACTATCACCAGGTTAGAATTGACGCGCACCACGTCGTAGTCGCTGTCTTTCGGGACGTAGGGCGTGGGCTTGGGCGTAGGCGCCGGCGGAGGCGGAGGCAGATTCTCCTGAGCGCGCACGCCCTGCGCGGATGTGAGAATCAATAGCCCCAGCAGAAAGACCAAAGCGAAAGAGTTTCCTGTTTTCATCAGAAAGGATTTAATCAAGCTGCAAAGTCCCCGGCACAGGCGCTCGCATCATCACTGATTGACGGAGCAACTGAGCTGTAGGCCGGCGCTTTCGTTTAAGAGGAAAGCTGCGGGCGGCTCTGCCAAAATGGTATCGCCGCCCGCAGCTTCCTTGTAGAACTCACAGACCGGGGTCTTGTTGAGAAGTCTGGCTTGTGCTTGGTGTGTTGATCGTGGGGGAGGGCTGCGTCAATCCGCGATTGACTAAAATCTTGACTTCAACGCGGCGGTTTTCGGCGCGGCCCTGACGTGTGCGATTGTCCGACACGGCCTTTGCCTCGCCGTATCCGAACGGGGTGATGATGCGCCGTAAAGGTATGTTGTGATTCTCCACAAGGTAGCGCACCACTGCGTCCGCTCTCTGCTGGCTCAGCCGCCGGTTCGTGTTGACCGAGCCG
>DASVVZ010000501.1:0-6418 GCA_036389875.1 Pyrinomonadaceae bacterium | reverse complement strand
TCCCCGCATTTCGTTTCGCGTCAACGGCCCCATCCCGCAGGGCAGCCAGCTGGAGGTAGAATACTTTCTTCCAGACTCTAAATCGTGGGTGAAGGTGGATTGCGATACTGGCGAAGTGGGCCAGGGCGAGTTCTGGCAGGTAGGCAATCCCCCCTGTGGCAATAACATGGAGGACGAAAAAGGCATCAACTATACAGGGCTGATGGCCTTCAGGATTTCGCTGCGGAACGAGCTACAGGGCGGGTCTAAGACGCTCTTTTCGGGAAAGATGAATATCAAGAAGGTTAGAGTAGGGCCGGACCTTCCCGCGAACAGGAATCACTTCGACTATTACATAGACCATGACTGGAATCTCCCTATAGGCTACGTCTACGCGCCCGAAGATGCAGAGTACGCGGAGGCTGCGCCGCTGGCCGCCTCGCTCTGGTTTCGCGGCGACACAAGCAAGGTCGCGGCCTACCTCTTCTACAAGGGCAAGGAGATAAGCAATACGGCCGTCTCGTCGAAAGGCACAATGCTCCAGGAGGTGGACAATCAGACCTTTGAAGCTTCGCCTTACATCTGGCGTCGCATGCGCTTCGTCTTCTTCAACACGCTCCTCTTCAATAGAGAGGAGGCCGACAGCCATCCGGAAGCCTTCCGCCTGGACAGGAATCCGGGCGAATACGAGATAAAAGTCCTGCGAGGAGGAAAGCTGGTGCGTACGGCTAAATTCCAGATAGGTGCCGACGGCAAGCTCTTTGACACAAGGGTTGCCGCTGGTAATAACCTTGGCACGAGTCGCATCATCATTCCGGTAGAAGTGCTCGGCAATGAGGACGCAGACTACGACCGCACGGCGTGGAAGACCATGGCCTTTTACGGCGACCCGTTGTCAGGATTCACAGCCCCGTAGGTGCTTTGCCCCTCGCCGGACGCGCCATTCGCTCACATATTTCCGGGCGCGCACGCAATTTTCATTTGACGGCTGCCACACTCGCGCGCAGTCGCCCGACTGTAAAAGTCGGGCGACTGCGCCGGCGCGCCAGAGGCTTGCTGCCACGGAACATCTGAAAAGCTCACTCCTTCCAGCCCAGTTAGAAAATTCGCTTCTTTCCCGGCGGTAATATCACGCAGCATTCTTCGTCATCTACTGACAGAAGCGAGCGGCCATATGTTCTTTGCTGCTAAAGCGCTTTCGCGGCTTATGCATATTCAATTATCAGGAGACCGAACACTTATGAAGAGAGTTTTGATTCTTACTTTTTCAGTCGTGCTCTTCGCGGGCTGCGGCGCAGTGGCGGGGACGAAAACGAGTGAGAAGGCGACGACAGAAAAGACAATCAACGCAGGCGCTGACAAGCCGCCCGCGATTCTGGAAACCAGGCCCCCTCAGGTTGGAGAACTGGTCATAGCAAGATGGGCCGGCAATAGCTGGTACGAAGGAAGAATTCAAAGGCGGGAGGGCGAGCGGGCGACTGTCGCGTGGATTGATGACTTAACTCCGAGCGAGGTTGACCTGATTGATATTTACGCGATTCCCAGGGCAGGCGCGCAGTCGGCTTTCAAGGCGGGCGATTACGTATTGACCAAAAGGTCTTCAGGCACGGACTGGGTGGGCGCTCAGGTAACTTTGGCCAGTCCCGGCGTCGTTACCGTCAAATACAATTCCGACTTTGGTGAGGCCAATCTTCCACCCGAGAAGGTCATTGCCGTCTCGCCGTCTGTCGCCGCAGACATGAAGATTGAGGCTGCCCGCACAGACTTTATTACGAAAGCGCAGGCATTGAGGCCGCAAGCCCCCGCAGATTACAGGCCGAAGGCAGGCGAACGTGTTCTGGGCGCTTGGACGACGAATGCCTGGTACGCCGGCCGCGTTAAATCAGTCAACGGCAACAAGGCCACAGTTGTCTGGGAGGGCCCCAGGCCTGACGAAGCAGCTTTCGAGAATCTGGTGCCATATCCTACGGCTGAGAATGGCACGGTGCCGGGGGTGGGCGATTACGTGCTGGTAAAGCCTTCAAGCGGAAGCTGGGATTATGCGCAGGTGGCCGGCGTCAACGGTTCATCTATAGAGGTGAAGGATGCTTACGGAAAGTCCCGCTCCGTCAAGCAGGGCGAGTTTGTCATCCTCAGGTAAGAAGTAAGTTTCAACCTGGAGGGTTGAGCGGGGAGCCGGGGCCGAGAAAGATTTAATCCTTCTCAGCCCCGGCTCCCCGCACTCTTCTGCTGTAAAGCGTTTATAGTCCGCTACTGAGCGGTAGATGTTAGTGCTGACCGAGGCCGGATTGCCCTATCTTCTTTATCAGCTCGGCGAATTCCGGCTCCGTGCGCAGCTCATCGAGTCTTGGCTCGACCGCAACGTAGGCTAGCCAGCCAGAGCGCTCTTCAACCGCTTTTTGGAGCCATGCGAATGACTGCTCCCTTTCATCCAGCCCGAGGCAAGCTATAGACATGTCATAGGCCGGGACATACTTTTTCCCCCTCAAGCTTTCCAGCTCCAGCAGATGGCTGCGGGCGCGCGAGGTTTCTCCGGACAGCCCTAGCGCGTGCGCCAGGGCGGCCTTTACGAACCCTGCCTCTTCGGATAGCTCCAGCGACTTCTGAAACTCCGCCACGGCCTCTGCGTACATACCATTCTGCTCGTAGGCCAGTCCGGCGAAGAAGCTCGGCCACAGATTACTCAGATCAAGCTCGCGCGTCTTCTCCGCATGTATTAAAGCCTGCTCGGGCTCACGCGATAGCCAGTAGTGCCAGATCATGTGCGCGTTCATGATGATGTCAAGAGGGTCCAGCTCAAGCGCCCGGCGGCTGATGATGAGTGACTCTTTCACCAGGCCCCGCGCCATATAGTAATGCGAGAGCCAGTGTACGGCGTGAACATAATTCTCGTTCAGCTCAAGAGCGCGGGCGAACCCCCTTTCCGCTCCGGCAAAGTCCCAGTCGTAATGTAGCTTTGTGTAGGCCAGTGTCGCCTGCGCCTCCGCCAGCGTTTCGTCCAGTTCGAGGGCGCGCGAGGCGGCGGCACAGGCTTTCGGCATGGCTTCATTGGGCGGCATCCTGCCGTTTTCCCAGGAGCCAAGCGTGCTGTAGCAATCGGCCAGCCCTGCGTACGCAAGGGCATACTCGGGATCTCTCTCAAGGGCCTGTTGGAAATAGTCTATTCCCTTCTTCAGCCCCATCGGCCTCCTGTTCCAGAAGTATCGCCCCTTTAGATAAAGCTTGTAAGCTTCCGCATCCTCTGTCTGATGGCGAGAGAGCTGTTCCCTTTCTCCCACACTCAATTTCAATTGCAACTGCGCCGAGATGGCCTGTGATATCTCTTCCTGTAGAGCGAACAGGTCGTCCGTGCGCCGCTGATATTCCTGTCCCCACAACTGCGCCTGCTTATGCGCATCGATCAATTCGGTCTTGATGATGATGATGTCCTGCCTCTGTAGCACGCGCCCAACCAGCACTGCGCGCACGTTTAGTTCACGCGCCACCGCCTCCGGAGCATTCTCACGGCCCTGGAAATAGAAGACTGTGCTGCGCGGCACGACCCTCAGGTTCTGAAACCTGGAAAGTGTGTTAATGATGCTCTCTGTGATCCCTTCGCTGAGATATTCGTTGTCGGCATCCCGGCTAAGATTGATGAATGGCAGAATGGCTATGGAAGAGATTCCCGTATCCTTTTCCGTAGCGGGCTGGCCCTCAGCCATCTCCCTGGTGACCTTTGCTATAAAGCGATAACCGCGCTTGGGTACGGTCTCTATGTAACGAGGGGCGTCGGCGTCATCGCCTATTACGCGGCGAACCTCCTTAACCATACGCGTCAAAGCGTTGTCGGTGACGAAAGATTCCCCCCACACCCTCTCGAAAAGCTCCTGCTTCTCGACAACTCGGTCGGGGTGGTCTATCAGATAACGCAAGACCTCGAATGCTCGGGGTGTAATCTTCTCGACCCGCTCCCCCCTTATTACACGGAAGCGCGCACAATCAACTGTGACGTCTGCGAAGACGTAACGGCAAGCGTCGGGGTTATTATCTGCACCCATGAATGTCGCCCTCTCAAAAGCTCCTTAATAGTAGTCACCAAAAAGTCAGACGCCGGTCAGTCCATTGTCATTACGGAGAACACGCACCCGGATTATAGTCCTCACATTAATGTTGGCAAGAGATGATTTGGCAGCGAGAATTATGATAGCAGAAGAAGTCTTAACACATCACAAGCGACAAGTGGCTCTAACCTACAATATGGCGGCTGCGGGGTACGACAACTGCTCGCTGCGGTTTTTCCCCTCGTGCGCTAGCCGCCTTATAGAGTTGTCCGGGCTTTGCCACGGCCAGAAGGTTCTGGACGTTGCGACGGGTACGGGCGCTGCTGCCCTTGCCGCATCCGGCAGGGTCGGCTCCACAGGTCGCGTGACAGGAGTAGACATAGCCGGAGAGATGCTTGAACAGGCGAGATTGAAGAGCCAGGCACAGGGCCGCAACAACATAGAGTGGCTTGAGATGGATGCGGAGCATCTGGATTTCCCTGACGAGACCTTCAACGCCGTCACCAGTTCCTTCGGCATCTTCTTTATACCTGGAATGCAGGACGCATTGGGCGAATGGTTGCGTGTCACAAGGCCCGGCGGGGTTCTAGCTATTTCGGGCTTTGGCTCTTCTGCTTTTCAACCGCAATCAGACCTGTTCGAGGCACGGCTGCGCAGCTACGGCGTCGAGTTCCCGCTTGATCATCGTCCATTCTCCTGGCAGAGGCTCGACCGGCCGGAGCAATATGAAGAACTGTTATCCGCGGCCGGCTGCTCGGGTGTGAGAATCTACACAGAGCAGCAGGGATATTTTTTGAGTGGAGCGGATGAATGGTGGGACATCATTTGCGGCAGCGGTTTCCGGGGAGCCATATCACAGCTCGGGCCCGATGAGCTGGAGCGCTTCAAGACTGAGCATCTGTATGAGGTCGGCCGCTTGTCTGCCAGGGACGGAATCTGGCTGGATGTCGAAGCGATCTTCGCCATAGGCCTTAAATGATAAGCAGTACGGGGACGGCCCTGAAAAAATGGCGTCTTGTTGTTATATCGCCCCTGCCGTAATTATTCAGCCCTCGTTGATTCGAGCAACCGCCTCGCTAATCAACCGCCTCGCCAAATCGTGATGGTCAGCCCACGCGCCCCAGACATCCTGCGCCCACTCACGAACGCGCTTGATGTGTTCGTCTGCATCGGCAGCACTATGTATATAGGAAATGGTCAAGTCTCCTCGCCGGTCTGGAAGCCGAGCAGGTTTTTCGAGCTTAGGATTCGTACTAAGCCACTTCTGCACCGCCTGATTGCGGGCTTGAGCATCTTCATGCTCAAGTGCTATGCATATGCCTGTCACGTGCGCGGCATAAGATTTCACTGACCGCATATATTTGTCTGGATGTTGTAGCGAGTAAGCATCCACCGTCAGGCGGTGAATTTTGCCATAACGGTAATCACTAAATTCTCTGGCAAGAATTTCTTCAAAAATCTTTAGACATCCGGCTTTGCCCCCGGCCGCGACCGCCCCGCAGTCTTCACAAGCCTCACTCGACGTATTGTTGTTTTCAGGGACGCTCATCTTCAATACGCCGCTCCGTTTGAATAGGTTGAGAGGCGCGGCCGTAAACACAAAGAGTCTTACAGTCTTAGCCTGTCATTTCAATGCCAAAATGCTCACGCAGTATGCCCGCGCGCTCTTCCTGGCTCGTTAAGAGTCGCTCTTGTCGTCCGCCATTCCTGGACGTTGTGATAAAACGCATCTCGCTCAGGGTGAGGCGTCCGTCGCGGGTAGCCTGCGAGCAGATGCGCGCCCTGGTGAAATGCGACTGCGGGGAAGTCTGGTGGTAGTGACACATCTCTGCGAAGTCGGCATATTCATGGGGCTGTAAGGTGAAGCGATACTGCGGCTTCCATTCTCCGCTATCATCACGTTGCGCGAGAACAAGGTAAGCCCCATCGGGAAGGATGCGGTAGGCGCATTCACCATCCACTTGTTCGCCCCTGTCATCCAGCAGCAGCGGCTCAAGGAATGAGTCGCCAAAGCCCACGTCCACGAGCCAACGCTGCTCTAACGAAACCATCAGCGCCATGTGGTCGAAGTCAGGGCCAAAGCTGCCTTCTGCATTCGCAACTCCGGCTGACAGCATAGCCACGTCAAAGCCGAGCTCCCGCAACAAGGCTGCAAACAGACCATTGGCCTCATAGCAGAAGCCCCCGCGTCTACGCTCAACGATCTTGGCAAACAGAGCTTCATCTTCAAGAACGATCGGCTCTTTGATATGAATACTTAGATTTTCAAAAGGCACAGCCAACAGATGAGCAACCTGCAACTCGCGCAGGGTCTCAGCAGTAGGAGCAAGTGAGCCATGATAACTGATGCGTTCCAGGTAAGCCTTGATGTTCAACTAAATCTCCCTCTACCTGTGCAA
>DASVVZ010000500.1:0-4363 GCA_036389875.1 Pyrinomonadaceae bacterium | reverse complement strand
CTTGTTGCGATTGTTCTGATTCTGATTAGCGTTCTGATTATTGGCCGCGCCGGGCTGCGCCTCGTTCTGGTTGCCGGCCTCTTTATTCTCTTCCGATTCCTGCTTTTTCTCTCCCGACAGGTTGGCGACGCTGGTGGAAATTTCGCCCTCTTTGGCCTGCGCGCGGCTGATGTCGACGGCAACGGTCTGGCCCGTCTTGACGACTTCATCAGGGTGCGGCAGTTGAAGCAGAACCGTGTCGGGTTTTACTTCCGAGCTGTAGCGATTGGCGCGTACGCGCATGTTGAGCCCCACCCTGCTGAGCTCGTCTTCGGCGGCCTGCCTGTCTTTGCCGAGGATGTTCGGTACTTTGACTTCCGGGCTTCGCAGGCTCAGATAAACCGTGCCTGTCATGCCGAAGATGAAAGCCAGAGCGATGGCGATAATAGTTCCAAGCCTGCCGAAGGCCGACCAGGTCTGCCTGAATAAACTCACAACCTATCTCGTTTGCCTTTCGGGATTTCCGCCTGTCACGCGCCGGGGAGCTTACGCGAGCGCGTCGGGTCAACGAATCAAGACCGTGCAGTCTAACACCCGCGCGTTTGACTCAGCAAGCCGCAAAAGACGGACGCAGGTCTAGCGCTCGGGTCATACTCGCTCAAGTGCCGCGATGTAGAAGCCGTCGGCACCGTCCCTGTGCGGCCAGACGCGCGCCGAGCCGTCTTCAAGTCTCAAAGAGCCGTGCACGTTTACGCTCAAACGCCTCCAACACTTCTCTTCCTCAAGAAACTGCGCCACCACCTGCTCGTTCTCTTCCGGCTCGACGGAGCAGGTCGAATAAACGAGGCGGCCTCCCAATCTCACGACCCTCGCGGTATTTCGTAAAATGCGCAATTGCACCGCTTGCAGCAACGGTATGTCCTCTGCTCTGATGCGCCACCTGATTTCAGGGTTGCGCCTGAGCGTGCCGGTTCCCGTGCATGGAGCGTCCACCAGCGCCCTGTCAAAAGTCTCAGGAGCGAAAGGCAGAGCGCGCACGGCATCGTGCACAATTGCTCGCACGCTCAAAAGATTCCGGCGCTCGCAAGCCTCTCTAAGCGCCCTCAGGCGGTGGCGATGAAAATCCCCGGCAACGACCAGCGCCCCGTCTTTCGCCAGCTCGGCTATATGCGTGGTCTTGCTGCCGGGCGCGGCGCAGGCATCCAGCACGCGCTCTCCGCTTTGTGCGCCCAGCACGTGAGCCACCAGCTGCGACGCCTCATCCTGTAGGTAAATGCGCCCCTTCTGCGCAAGGCCGCGAACCAGTCCGGATGCCCCGCTTATTCGCCACGCCCCGGGCGCAATTCCGGAGGCTTCAACCTGAGCGCCTGCCTCCCGCAGCTCCGCCAGCACAGCTTCCGTGTCTTCGCCGCTTTGAGAGATGCGAAAGGCCACGGGCGGCGCAAGGTTGTTGGACGAGGCAAACTTTTCCGTCTCTTCCGGCCCGAACCAGTCTGCCCAGCGCCTTATGAGCCACACGGGATGAGAGCCCTTGACGGCGGCTCTTTCAAACGGGTCCGGTATCTCTGTCGAAGGGTCGTAGCCGGGCTCGCGCACGGCCCTTCGGAGCGCGGCATTTATCAGAGGCGCGGCTGAACGCACTCGCTTCATGTGCGCCAGGTTGACGGCTTCGTTGACTACGGCTGAAGGAGGGATGCGCGAGAGAAAGCGTAACTGGTAAAGCGCCATGCGAAGCGTGATAAGCACGGGAGCATCCAGCTTCCCAGTGCTCCTGCCCGTGTAATGCTCTATCAGGCGATCCAGCCAGAGCCGCCAGCGCAGTACGCCAAGCACAATCTCGTAAGAGAGGGCGCGGTCGTCAGCGCGAAGCCCCGCTTCGTGTGAGGCCAGAAGCACGGACGCATAAGCATCCTCGTCTTCGACGCGACGCAGGATTTCAAAGGCGGTCATCCGCGCCGGCGAAACCTGACGCGCGCCCGGCGGCTTTCCGCCACGCCCGTCTTTCGCGCCCCGCTTGCCCGCACTCATCCGAGCCTTTCGCCCGCGCCGACGTGCGCGCCGTTCAGAAAATCTCTGACAGCCATGCGACGCTTGCCTTCAGGCTGAACTTCCAGAAGACGCAGGGCTGTGCCGTCGCCGCAGGCCACTAGAAGCTGGTCGCCCTGAGCTTCCACTATCTCGCCGCAGGCTGCGCGTCCTTGATAATCGGTCAGGGCTTCGGCGCGCCATATGACCAGGCGGCGCGAATGATAGCCTGTGAAGGCATTCGGCCAGGGTTGAAAGCCGCGCACGCGCCGCTCAAGCTGCGGGGCGTCCAGAGCCCATTCGATGAGACCGTCTTCGCGCTTGAGCATGGGCGCGAACGTCGCCTTCTCTTCCTCCTGCTGGCGCGGCTCAATCTCGTCCAGACGGCGAAGCGTTTCACTCAAAAGCTCTGCACCCACCTCCGAGAGCCTGGTCATAAGCTCAGGCGCGGTCTCAGTCTCAAGGACTCTCTCATCGCGCTGAAGCAGCATGGGGCCCGTGTCGAGCCCTTCGTCCATCTGCATAGTCGTGACGCCCGTGCGACTTTCGCCACGCACTATGGCCCAGTTGACGGGAGCCGCGCCGCGATAAAAGGGGAGCAAAGAGAAATGCACGTTGATGCAACCCATGGCTGGCGCGCTGAGGAAAGTTGCAGGAAGGATGCGGCCGTAAGCGACCACGACAGCCGCATCTGCTTTACAGGAAGAGAACTCCGCGAGCGCCTCCTCCGTCCTTATCTTTGCGGGCTGGTGAACCGTCAGGCCACTTTGTAGGGCGAACTCTTTAACGGGCGGCTGGTGCAGCCGGTTGCCACGGCCGGCCGGACGGTCGGGCTGCGTCCAGACAGCCGCCACCTCGTGCCCGTCCTCAAGACAACGCCTCAAGGTAGGCACTGCGGCATCCGGCGTTCCCATGAAAATCAGACGCATAAGAAGAAATGGGAGATGGGGGTCGGGGGTTGGATAAAGAAAACCCAACTCTCTTTCTTTTACCGACCCCTATCTCCTGTCTTAAAAGGCGCAGCGATAGTTGCCGAACTCGTAGACTTTGTTCCAGGCGCCGCCCTGTTTTTTATAGACGTAGTAGGTGACGCCCTCAAGACCTTCGGCGATGGTCACAAGCTCGTTCGTGCGGTCGCCGTCCATGTCCAGATGCTCCACCAGCTTTTCTACATAGGTGCCTTCGTCAATGGTGGTGATCGCAGCGCCGGACATAATGTCCGCTTCCCCGAACTTTGAATAATTCGAGACGGCCGGGCGGTAGCCAGCGCCATCCGGCACGGCCAGCATAAAGAGCACGTAGCGCTCCTGCCTGCGCGTGCGCTTGCTGGCTACGAAGCTTCCGGCCATCTCAAACTTTCCGTCACGGTCAAGGTCGACCGCCGTCAGGTTGACTACCTGCACGCTCGGAAGCAGAGCGGCGGCCACGCCCTTCTGCTTGAAGTTCGCGCGAGCAAGCTCTATGGCCTGCGCGCGCTCGGCCTGCGTGGGCGTGTGGCGGGAGCGTTCCGAAGCAGCCTGTCCAAGGCTGCCTGAATCCGTGGCGAGCGCCATCACGTTCCGGTTCAGCCTCGCATCCGTCTGCAAGGTAATATCCGCACCCGTACGAAAGCATTCTTCGTCCTCAGTGGATTTTTTGATGGTAGCCGTCCCGGCTTCGGCCCCGCCGAAGAGCAGCCGGTACTTACGCCCCGGCTTATAATGCTCGGTGGAGAAGCGCTTGATTTCTTCGCCATCCGAGCCGCCCGACACAGGCTCTTTGTACTGGCCGCCTTCCAGAAGAAGAATCGGCTCCATCCTCGCAGACAGTTGGCTGCTCCCGCCGAAGACTGCGAAGACGACCGTTCTCTGCTGGGCCATCACGGCCCCGGCCCTTTTCGCCATGCCTGCGAACGAAAAAAGAGAAGCGAAGATAAAGACAAAGAACGCAATCAAAAGCGCTCGTCTCAGATTCATTAAGGGATACTCCTCAAAGGAAATGGATGAAGAAGGGGCAGAGAGCCAGTACACACTCTCTCTGCCCCTTACTGTTTTCGAGATGTAATCTAGATGGCCGCACGCTTTTCGGCTTTGGTCTGCTGGTCGGCCATGATTTTCGCCGAAGAGACCTTGGCCTGCATGAAGAGCGCAAGATAATCGCGCCCGCCCGCCTTGGAGTCCGTGCCCGACATGTTAAAGCCGCCGAAGGGATGAACGCCCACGAGCGCGCCCGTGCACTTGCGATTGATGTAGAGGTTGCCCACGTGAAACTCCCTGAGCGCGCGTTCTATCTTCTCAGGGTCGTTGGTGTAGACAGCGCCGGTCAATCCGTACTCTGTGTCGTTGGCAATCCTCAGCGCTTCGTCGTAATCCTGCGCGCG
>DASVVZ010000499.1:0-2926 GCA_036389875.1 Pyrinomonadaceae bacterium | reverse complement strand
ATACTGCTCTACATGTTCGGCGGGCGTCTGATGGGCGGTGGTAGTGGAAGCGGTAGCGGTGGAAGTGGGCCCAGCGCTCCCTCTGCACCCGCGCCGTCCAAGTAAGATATTCACTCGAGGTAAAACCGGAAGCTTTTTAGGAGAAGAGGGGCGTCCCCAGGCGGCGCTCCTCTTTTCATTTTCGGCGCACGACTGCTACCATTAGCTTTTCCAGTAAGACGAAGGTAAAGGATAGAAGAGTGTCAGCACCGAACATAGAGACAATCGTGAGCCTGGCCAAGAGGCGCGGCTTTGTTTTTCCTTCATCAGAGATTTACGGCGGGCTGGGCTCCGCCTGGGACTACGGCCCCCTCGGCGTTGAGTTGTCTAACAACGTCAAGCAGTCCTGGTGGCGCTGGCTGGTCTACAACCGCGAAGACATAGAAGGCGTCGATTCGTCCATCATACTGAACCGGCTGGTCTGGAAATACTCGGGCCACGAAGAGACCTTCCACGATCTGCTGGTAGATTGCCGCGAGTGCAAGGAGCGTATTCGCGCAGATAAGCTGGACCTGCCTGCGGGCGTCTCTTCCATACACGAGGCGATTGAAAAACGTCTCGTCAAGTGTCCCAACTGCGGCGAAACAAACCTGACTCCGCCGCGCCAGTTCAACACCATGCTGCGTACAACTCTGGGCGCGGCCGCAGAAGAAGACGACCCTACGGCGCTGGCCTATCTTCGCCCGGAAACGGCCCAGGGCATCTTCATAAACTTCCTCAACGTACAGCAGACCATGAGGCGAAAGCTGCCCTTCGGCATAGCGCAGATAGGCAAGGCTTTCCGCAACGAGATTACGCCCGGCAACTTCATCCTGCGCACGCGCGAGTTCGAGCAGATGGAATTGGAATACTTCGTCAGGCCCGACGAAGAGCATTCCGGGCTGGTTGACTACTGGGTAGAGCAGTACGTCGATTGGTACACCGGCCTCGGGATCAGGCGCGGGAATCTGCACCTGCACGAGGTTTCGAAGGAAGAGCTGGCGCATTACTCCAGCCGCACCGTGGACATCATGTATCGCTTCTTCCCCGAGCGCGCGGAAGAGGAGCGGCAGTGGGAAGAACTGATGGGCATAGCTCACCGCACGGACTTCGATCTCAAATCGCATTCGAAGAATCCCGAAACGGAAGAGGGCAAGCGCGTCAACGCCGACTCCACGGAAGACCTCTCTTACTTTGACGAGGCGGAGAAGAAGCGCTTCTACCCGCACGTGATAGAGCCTTCGGCCGGAGTCAATCGCTCGATACTGGCCTTTCTGATGGACGCCTACACGGAGAAGACCAACGACAAGGGGGAAAAGCGCGTCGTCCTGAAACTCAACCCGGAGCTTGCCCCGATTAAGGCCGCCATACTGCCTCTGGCCCGCAACAAGCCGGAGATAGTAGGCATGGCAAAGGCCATCAAGCGAGCGCTTCAACCCGTGCTGCGCGCCGTCTACGACGACACAGGCGGCATAGGAAAACTCTACGCCCGACAGGACGAGATAGGCACGCCCTACTGCGTCACAGTCGATCATCAGTCTCTGGAAGACGAGGCCGTCACCGTCCGTGACCGCGACACCTGGGAGCAGGAGCGCGTCAAGGTCGCAGACCTTCAGGAGCATCTACTAAGACGGCTCGCAAACGCCAGAGCCGAGCAGTTGGCAAGCAGCGAACACTTGTAAACAATCAGCCGTAGAAGCGCGTGGCTAACTTACCGCTTCTCACCCTTATCTTATGCCGATAGTAAAAAAGCGAAACGAGCAGACTGAATCAAGGCTCTTGCTTGAGTCGGACGGGCCGGTCGAGCTACCGCCCGCGGAGATAGAAGACTCTGCCGTGCTGGTTCAGTTCGATAAGTTCAAGCCGTACGTGCCCGAGCTGCTGGAAGCCCTGCGCGCGGGCACCGTCGCCGAGCCCGTGCCGGTGATGCTGGACGGCTCTACCTTCGCCGTGCACGGCGCAACGCGCACCTTCTGGGTCAAGCTCTGGCACGCGGCCCGCACCGACATGACGCGCATAGAGCGCGCGCAGATACTCAGTTGCCTGCCTTCCACGCGCGGCGTACAAATCGTGATTGACAGCGAAGAGTATGACGAACTCTATGAAGACGACGAAGACGAGTTTGATGATAATGATTAAGGCTTGAGACTCATCAGCCCTCACACTGCTTTTACGACGGTTCTTACTTTAGCTGCGCATGAACCCCCACGTTCCAGAGAAAATCCTTCGCCTTGCGCGTGTCGTCAGGGAAGCCGGCGGGCGTGCGCTGCTGGTGGGCGGCTGCGTGCGCGACTGGCTGATGGAGATTGAGCCGAAGGACTGGGACGTGGAGGTCTACGGCATAGAGCCTGCCGCGCTACGCTCCGTGCTTGAGAGCTTCGGGTCTGTCAACATCGTGGGCGAAGCCTTCACAGTCTACAAGCTGGGCCATCATCTGGACGTCTCTCTGCCGCGACGCGAGCGCAAGACGGGACGCGGACACCGGGCCTTCGTCGTGGAAGGAGACCCCTTCATGACGATTGAAGACGCCACCGGCCGGCGCGACTTCACCGTCAACGCCATCCTCCAGGACCCTCTGACGACTGAAGTGATCGACCCTTTCGACGGACGCCGCGACATTGAGAGGAAAATTCTGCGCGCAGTCTCGGCCGAAACTTTCGTTGAAGATTCTCTGCGCGTGCTTCGCGCCGCACAGTTCGCCGCCCGCTTTGAGTTCTCTATAGAGCCCGAGACGGTTGAGCTTTGCCGCTCGATTGACCTGACGGACCTGCCCCGTGAACGCATCTGGGGCGAGATGGAGAAGCTCCTGCTGCGCGCACGGCGGCCTTCCGTTGGCCTGAAATGGCTCTATGACCTGCGTGTCGTAGACCAGCTCTTTCCGGAGATGAAAGCGCTAGCCGGAGTCCTG
>DASVVZ010000498.1:0-2536 GCA_036389875.1 Pyrinomonadaceae bacterium | reverse complement strand
CGGCATAGAAAGATGCCGCGCAGCACAAGCTGCCGCACCCTGTCAGGATGCGTCTGCGCGTAAGCCAGCGCCAGCGTGCTTCCCCAGGAGCCGCCGAATACCTGCCAGCCGTCTATCCCCAACTGCTCGCGCAAACGCTCTATGTCAGAGACCAGATGCCACGTAGTATTCTCTTCCAGATTGGCGTGCGGGGTGCTGTCGCCCGAGCCGCGCTGGTCAAACAGGACTATGCGATATACGGCAGGATCGAAGTAGCGCCGATAATCCGGAATCAGCCCGCCGCCGGGGCCGCCGTGCAAAAAGACCACCGGCTGCCCTTCGGGGTTTCCGCATTGTTCGTAGTAGAGCGTGTGAATCTTTGAGACCGCCAGATGGCCGCTGTCGTAGGGTTCAATAGGGTCATAAAGGGTTTTCATGGCCTATATCATACGAAGGCAAAAGTAAAAAGGCAATTTGCCTTAAATGGGTCGTGCAACGGTGAGCGCGCAGACGCTTGAAGCGCCCGCTTCAAGCAGTGCGGCGGCACAGGCGGAGGCGGTTGCGCCGGTCGTGTAAATATCATCTACGAGCAGTATGTGCTCGCCTTCAACCAGGCGCGGGCGCAGGACTTGAAAAGAATCGTGGACGCTTTCGCGCCGGGCACGCTCGTCCATCAAGGCTCTATGCCGCTCCGTGTAGCGCGTGCGCGTAAGGCTCGCCTCGTCAATCGCCAGCCCCGTCAGTAGTGACAGAGAGCGCCCCAGCTCGGCCGCCTGATTGAAGCCGCGCTCGCGAAGCCTGCCGGGGTGCAGCGGCACTGGGATGATACGCGTCGCACAGTTGAGCGGCGGCTGAAGAGCGGCTTGATAGAGAAGAGTTGCAAGGCGGGTCGAGACGAAGGGCTCGCGTTTAAGGGCTATGACGGAGGCGCGCAGCGCCCCTTCGTAAGCGCCAACGGCGCGCGCGGCACTAAAGCTTTCCTGCGCGCAGCGACGACAGAGCACGTCCTCCGCCGGCTTTTCTTCTCGCGCCGCTTCGTTTAAGAGCGCGCCGCACTTGCGACAAAGCGTGTCGTCGGAAGAGAAGATGCGCGTCTTTGACCAGCAGGCAGCGCAAGCAGCGCCGTCCACCTGCGACTCAACCAATGAGCCGCATGCTTCGCAGTCTCTAGGATAGAGAACAGACAGCGCCGCGTCACGAACGGCCCCCGAAAAAGATCTCATCATGGAGAGTCGCATCGCCTACCATCCTTGATAGAATGAAAAAAGAAGCGGCCTTTGGGCTTGAACACTTAGTTCAAGCCCGAAGGCCGCAGATTATGTCACGTACGCCGGGGTTTCTTCTACTCGTCGTCGTCCGTCAGTAGACCGCGCTCCTGTAAATCCTGGCACCTGAGGCAATGACGCGCCCACGGCACGGCCTCCAGCCGCCTCTCCTGCACGGGCTCGTTGCAGTGCACGCACTTGCCGTACTCGCCGCCCTCAATTCTCACTAAAGCTTCATCTATTAACTCAAGAAGATTCCGGTCGTTGGCCGACATGGAAAATAATAGCTCTTTGGTATAAGCGTTGGCCGCCATATCCGCAGGGTCCTGGGTGGCTTCGGAGTCGCGCTCGCGGCTATAAAGCTCCGCTTCCATGACCTGCCCCACAAGCCCCTCGCGGCGTCCAAGCAACTTGTCCCTGTAAGATTTGACTCTTCTTTTATCCATTCCGTTTCCTCTCTTAACCTTCGGGTTCTGCTACTCCCGGAACAGCCTCACTTCTGGTACGGCAATCCATGAATGATGGTGTATGCGCGGTAAACCTGCTCCAACATCAGCAAGCGCGCCATCTCATGCGTCAGGGTCAGGCGTGACAGAGACCAGCGCGCGGCGGCCCGCTCCTGAACCTTGGCCGAGACTCCCCAGTGTCCGCCTATGACGAACGCTACCTCCTTGATGCCGCCCGCCTCCTGCCACCTTTCAATCTGCGAAGCAAGCTCGAAAGAAGTCCACTCGCGCCCCTCCACATCCAACAGCACCAGGAAAGCGTCCGGGTGTAGCCCGCCTAAGATGCGCCTGCCCTCGTCTTCGATGCCTGCCTCTTTGGCCTGCTGCGCGCTTTCGCGCACCTCCAGCACCTCTGGCCGCGTGAAACGCTTTAACCTCTTCAAATACTCTTCACAGAGCGCCCTCAGGTGCTCGTTCCTGGTCTTTCCTACCCAGACAAATCGAAATCGCATCAGAACAGCAAAGATAAAAGGTCAAGGACGAAGGATGGAAGCACCGGTATCAAACCGGAGTTATTCTTCTCGGTCTTATCACTCATCCTTCGGCTCTGCCTTTCTGAGCTTTTCGTAGAGATTCTTGCGGCTGATGCCGAGGATGCGTGCGGCTTCAGACTTGTTGCCGCGCGCGGCTTCAAGGGTTTCGGCTATGTAATCGGCCTCAA
Source organism: Pyrinomonadaceae bacterium (assembly GCA_036389875.1). Lineage (GTDB taxonomy): Bacteria > Acidobacteriota > Blastocatellia > Pyrinomonadales > Pyrinomonadaceae > JACVRN01. The sequence continues at coordinate 125 of DASVVZ010000498.1, read as the reverse complement.
GCTCAGCGAGCGTTCTTTGCCGCTCGCCTTTGCGGCTGCGCGCGGCCGAAGCGCGAAGGGGCTGGGGCAGGTGCGATTCTTCAATTCTCTGGCCGTCCGCGACTATCACCGCGCGCTCGATTGTG
>DASVVZ010000497.1:0-15201 GCA_036389875.1 Pyrinomonadaceae bacterium | reverse complement strand
TACGAGTACTCCAACCTGGGCGTTGGGCTTCTGGGCCACATCCTTTCGCTTCGCGCAGGAACTAATTACGAGACTCTGGTGGCGACTCGCATCACTAAGCCGCTCGGCATGGAGAACACTCGGGCAAAGCTTTCGCCGCAGATGCAGTCAAGGCTCGCCGTCGGGTATGACCAGGGCGGGAGCCCCGTCACGCCCTGGGACTTCGATACGCTGGCGGGCGCGGGCGCTCTGCGTTCCACCGTTAATGACATGCTCAAGTTTCTGGCGGCCAACATGGGGCTTAATAAGTCTGCGCTGCTGCCTGTTATGCAGAAGGCGCATGCCGTGCAGCGGGCCACGGGCACGCCGAATCTAAGCATAGGGTTGGGCTGGCACATACTGAGCAATTTCGGGACGGAGATCATCTGGCATAACGGCGGCACGCGCGGTTATCACTCGTTCATAGGCTTCGACAGGAAGAAGGGACTGGGAGTCGTTGTGCTCTCCAACTCCGCGAGCGACATAGATGACATTGGCCTGCACCTGCTTGAGAGCAGATACCCGCTCGGCAAGTACGAGCCGCCGAGAGAGCGCAGGGCCGTGCAGCTAGACCCGAAGATTCTGGAAGCTTACGTTGGACAGTACGAGCTGGCTCCGACGCTCGTTATCACCGTGACCAGAGAAGGCAACAAGCTTTACGCGCAGGCCACAGGCCAGCCGCAGATAGAGCTTTACGCGGAATCCGAAACCGAGTTCTTCATCACAATAGTGGATGCTCAAATAACCTTCGTTAAAGATGAGAAGGGGCAGGTCACACAGCTCATACTCCATCAGAACGGGCAGAACGTACCCGCCAGAAAGATAAAGTAATAGAGCATCGAGCAGGAGGCGCGCGTCTTTTGAAGCACATCGTTGTTATCGCTCTGCTCTGTATGGCCACACTAAGCGGCTCGAAGGGGCAATCCGGTCAGCCGCCTCAAACCCCGGAGAAGCCGTGCCGATTGCAGCCGCGTCTGGTGGGCAGATGCTTTAGCGTGCGCGGCAGGCTCTCGCTTTATAACGGCGCGCCTGCGATACGGCTGTGGCGGGCCGGGACTCGGCGTATGCTCGGAGTCTCGTCCAGTTACGCCGAAGCGGGCTACACCAGCATTCCGGCCGAGATAGAGGGGCAGCTTAACTGGGAGACGGAGTTGTGGGGCGACTTCGAGGTCTGCCCTTTTACTACGCGCCGGCCGGGCGAGATGCAGATGATTTGTATAGAGTCGGGAAAGAATTTAGTAGCCCGCAGGAGACAGTAAAGGTCTCATTCTGCGAAAGCGCTCACGGGCGCTTTCGCAGGATGCAAACTCTTTCTGACACGCTTTCTCTGTAAATACGGCACTTCAACGGGCTGGCATAAGGATTGAATTGTTTGAGTCCGGGGACGCTGGCAAAAAAGCGAGGGTTTATGGACTCGGACAGACAAGAGCTTGTACGCATTCTGAGGGCGGCATATTCGGGCGAGATGGCCGCCGCCTTTGCCTACAGAGCACACTGGAAGTCGCTCGCGAACTTCTCTGAGAAGGAGATGGTCTACCTCATAGAGGATGAAGAGTGGGCGCACAGAAGAGAGATACGGCGCATGCTGGAGTCCTTGGGCTCGCGCCCGCAGAAGGTCAGGGAGATAGTCATGTGGCTCACAGGCAGAACGATTGGGCTCGCCTGCTACGTGACCGGATGGTTTCTGCCCATGTACTTCGCTGGGCGGCTCGAAAGCGGAAACGTCAGAGAGTATGAGGCGGCTTCTCTGTGCGCCGCGCGCCTCGGCCTGAAAAGCTTTGAAGACGAATTGCGGCAGATGGCCCTGACGGAGAGAAGCCACGAGCTATTCTTTATAAGCGCTGTGGAAGGCCACAGGCTCAGGCCCCTCATGCGCAGGCTCTTTCGCTGGGGATGAGCCGGAATTTTACGAGTGGTCGTGAATCATGCGCCAGCCCTCTTTGGTGCGCGTCCAGACGGTTGTGAACCAGCCGGTTCTGTCCGGCCTCTCGCCGCCCGAGAGAACGAACTGTCCCGTGACGAGCGCGTTGTCTTTGCCCAGCATGCGAACCTCCACATGCTCGTAGCGCAGGTTCTGTACGGGTCGGCCCGTCTTCCAGAACCCGTTGCGCATGGTCTGCTCTATCACGCTCCTGCCGCCCCTGGGGCCGTTCGGCCCCAGCTCGGTCGCTTCGTCCGTGTAAGCTGAAAGGTACTGTTGAAGGTTTCCCTGATTCCACCCGGCGGAGGTTGAATCCAGAACCGCGCGAATACTCGCTTCGTCCTTACGCTTATCGCCGTTCGATGAATAGCCCAGCGCCGCATAGGCAGTGATTCCTGCCACCAGCGCCACGGGTAGAAGAAGGCTCAGTGATTTTCTCATGTTCATCTGCGAGATTGGCCTGATTGCAATAAAGTTTCAGAATCTGTAGAAGCCGCGTCCGTAAAGCTTCTACATTTACGCACCAGATCAGAGGAAGGTTTCCGCCCAGGGGAAGAGCCTGCGAGGGGGCTAAATTAAAAGGAGGCGGAGCGCACATCTGATGCTCCGCCTCTTCCTTGTCCGAGCCCGCGTCGAAGGGGGCCTGTCTTACGCAGCCCTTTGCCTGGGGAAGCCGCGCAGCCTCTCCAGATTATCCGGGCTGAATCCGTCCACTCTTCCGCCCACCAGCTTTACCCAGACCAGTACGCAGTGACCCAGATTGGACTGCATGGTCATGGTGTTGATGACTTCTCCTGTGTAACCTGTGAATAATCCCTGCTTGATGCGAACGTTGTTACCGCTCTTAAAAGATAGGCTGTCGACGCTCATGCGTATGTCCTCCGTCGGGAGAGAGTGACTGGCTAAATTGAACGAACTTTTTTTTGAGCGAGGTGTAAATGCTAGCTGATGACACTGAACTCTTCGTTTTTGCAGATGTTATGACAGGACGAAAATACATATTGTGCGGAAAAAGTGTGCAGCAATCGAGTGACGATTTGATTGCATTTAGATTGTGTACGGCTGCGGACAGTCACGAGCCGGGCTCGGATAGTTTAAGAGAGGGAGGATTTTCGGCGCTTGGCTAATCAACCGGGACTGTGATTCTATGTCTTCATTAGTAGAGGCGGGCGCAGGCCATAGGGACACGAGTTGAAGCCCGCTCCGAGACCGCAAGTAGGGGATGTTTAGAGCTATGACGGACGAAGCTGGCAGAAGGCTTATAGTAGGCATGACGGGCGCAACCGGAACTATCTTCGGCGTGCGACTGCTGCAGATTCTGGAAGGCACGGGCGTCGAAACCCATCTGGTGATGAGCAAGTGGGCTGCGCGCACGCTGCTGCACGAGACACCTTACACGGCGGAAGAGGTGCAGCAGATGGCCACCAGCTACTATCAGAGCCAGGACCAGGGGGCCAGCATCTCAAGCGGTTCGTTTCTGACCGAAGGGATGATAATAGCGCCTTGCAGCGTGAGGACGCTCGGGGCAATCGCAAACGGCATGGGCGACAATCTGGTGCACCGTGCGGCCGACGTAGTCCTGAAGGAGCGACGCAGGCTGGTGCTGATGGTGCGCGAAGCTCCCTTGAGCGAGATACATCTGGAGAACATGCTGAAGCTCTCAAGGATGGGGGCAGTGATACTGCCGCCCGTGCCCGCCTTCTACAACCGCCCGCAGACCATAGACGACATAGTCAATCACACTGTTCAGCGCGCTCTTGACCAGATGGGGATTCACGTAGATGTAGTCAGCCGTTGGGACGGTGTGATGGCCAGAGGCGGAAATGTATCCAGCGCCGGACATTCATAAACATCAAGGCATGAGGCTCTCGAACCTTTCTTTGACTACCGTGTAGCATTCGCAGGCCAGCTCCTCAAGGCCCGCGCAACATCCTTATCCTCTTTGAATCCGATTATTTTCAGCCGGGTAAGCTGGTCGGTTCGGGACTGTGGCCTCGCAGAGTTGCGCTCGCCTGATAGGCCACGCGGCGCGCCCGCATAACGTTGCCCAGCGGGCGGTGTTCCTCAATCGTGTGCCACGGCGAGAACGAGTATTGATTGATTACGTCGCTGCGCGCGTTGATGAGGGGGTCATCCAGATTGCAGCTCGGGATACGCAGTTGCGCAACTTTCACGAACGGCGCGTTCTTGGGCTCCCATCGAATAGAGGTGTCCTCAATCGGAGTGCGCTTATCGTCTACGTAGAACTGAACAACGAAGTCGAACATCAGGTCACCCTTACGCAGCCTGTCTGCTAACTCATCGCGCAAGAAGTTGTCCGTCCGCTGCCGACGCGCCGCACGCTCAGTCCCCTCAGCCGGCCGCACCGTGAATTTCACAGCAGAAGGCCCGAGCTTGATGGGCGCGGTGCCGGCGTAATGCTCTGTGGCGAGGCTATGTACTCTGCTGAGAACGACAGTGCGAACGAGCGCAAATAGAATACGCAGCGCCTCGACCGCGCCTACAGCCCGAGCCAGGTTGACGGGCATCAGGCCGGGCTTGCGCCCCGCCTCTATGAAAGCAATGAACTGCCTTGCGTCGCGTACCGTTGAAGTGACCGAGTGGCTGGTGGCTAGAAAGTCCTGAGTCACGTCATCCCTTTTGCCCGGCGGCAACTTGTCTCCGGGGACGCCTATGAGCTTGATGGCCATGCCCCTCGGCTCAGGGCGCTTATCCGGCTGACGTATCGGCGTGCCATTGGAGAACCGGACTACTGCCGGGAAGACACGCGGCTCGCTGAATACTCCGAAGCGAGCAAACGCGGGCAGGTTATCCGGAACCTTAAACTCGGCCAACAGCCCGGCGTGGAGCTTTGCGTGGAATCCGCGCATCAACGTTCCGCCTGCCTGCTCAGCGGCCTCTCTCTGCTGAGCGGCGATAACGCGGCTTGCGAAATCCTGGAACAGCTCCTGCTCGCCCGGGAGAGTCTCTTCTTTCCACGCCGTGCTGTGGGGTATTCGGGAGCCAGGCGCATCCGCAGGAAGGTCTGTTTCTGTCATGAGATGCCTCCTAATGCAGGGCTCGTTACAGTAACCACTTCTTTTTAGGGTCGAGCCATTTACTAATCCAGGTCTGCTCCTGGCGGCTATTGTTGGACCATGCGGCTTGAACGAATTGGGCCTTGTTCAAATTATAAAGCGGGCGTGCCTGGCCGTGTGTAGTATCAAGCTCGTTTTGGCAGATGCGATTCATAATGTGCCAGCCGAGCGTCCGGTAGCTCTCAAACTGCGGCTCGTCGAAAAACTGGTCGCCCGTGCTCTGGTGCGGGAAGTCTTCGTTCGCCTGCTTATACTGAAGCACGTCGCGCGGCTCGGAGTCGCCGTAGACCGTAGGCTTGATGTAGATGAGCAGGCCATCCGGTGCCGGCTTGACTTCATCGTCCAGGGTAATCTTGTCCACGTCCGAGTAGCGAATCCTGCCGATGGCCCAGTAACTGTAATCATTGTTATTCTCGGGCTTCTCCTTGAATATCTTCATCTCGTCGAATTCGATGGTGATGCCGAGGTCTATCCTGATTTTTCGCACGGCGTTGCCGAGATCGTTGAACTTGAAATCGCCGTCCTCTGCCGCATCGCTGAGGACGATGAGACGACAGCGCCGGAGCACCATCTCGTAGAGCCCCAGGTTTTCAAAGTGCCCGCCGTCAGTCAGGTAGACGTAGGGATTCGTATCATCGGTGAGCCCGAACGCCTCCTCTATAATCGGCCTCAGCGAGAGGCGCGGCGACTCGCGGTAATAAGTCTCGTCTCCGGCGGGGCCGGGGTTCCCGAGCCACCAGCCGAGCCGCACGTTAAAGAGAGTCAGAACCATGGACAGGACTGGCGACGTAGTGTAGTAGCCCATGTTGGAGCTGGCGGCTGCTCCCGAGATGGCTACGGCGGTTCCGAGCGAGACGCCCCGGTAGCCTCCATAATTTCTGGAGCGGCGGTAGCCCACGCGGAAGCAGCCCGAGTGAAGCGGAGTGATAGCGAAGGGCTCAGCCTTTCGCTGTTGCCACGCGAGCCGCTGGCCGCCGACCATGTTGAGCGAAGTGTTGACGACGTGCAGCAGGCGGTGGGGCGGCGGGTACTTTGCCTTTATCTCTTCCGGATATGCCTTCTGCAATATGGAGCGCTTCTCCAGGATCATGTGGTAGTGCTGGGGCCGGTGCGCCTCGCTCTCCTCCAGCAGACGCAGGCCAGCCGGTTGGCCTGCGTCTGCTACGATTCGCTCGTCCTCAAGAATGCTGTTGAGATTCTCAATCAGGTTAATGCGCAGGCGCGGGTTGAGAGATTCGCCCCCGCCGTAGCTCTCAAGCTCGAGGAGCGTATGCTCTTTGAGCCATAACTTGAGGAGCGTAGATGTTGCGCACGTGCCCTCGTTGATCTTGACAGCCAACCCCTCAAGGTCCTTGAAATCGCCTTCATGAAAAAGAACCGGGCGCAGCTCATGCATCTGTAGGTTATCTTCCGGGTCGAAGCCTGTGAAGGGATTCGGCCTGCGCATCGCCCTGACGCGCGACGCGCCCAGGAAGCCGCGTATCAGGCGGTTGCGGTACCCGGCGTGGAGCGAAAATTTGTTGAGGTTGATGCGAGTGCCGAGAAACCAGCTGAGCAGTGCCCCGACCACGAGAAATGAGCTGACGAACCAAAACCGCGCATGGTGGACAACAAACAGGTGCGTATCGCCGTCGAGCGATCGGCTGTAATCAAACTCCGGCCTCATAGGCGTGGGCCACCCGGCCTGGAGCAGCGTCGCCACCTGTTGCAGGATGATGGTGACGAGCAGCGACATCGCCACCAGGAATACCAGCAGGAAGAGCAGCGCCAGGAACGGCAGCATGATATCGCGTATGAACGACTTCAGCAGCCCGCCCTTTGAGGCAGCCTGCTCCTCGTTCGCGGCAGTCTTGGAACTGAAGCCCGCCAAAAGAGAGACGAGGCCGGAGATGCCGCCCAGGGGGGCGATCAATCGGGGCGCGTATAGTAGATAGTAGGGCCCGTAGATGGAGAGGACGTTGAAGACGCCCCAGGCAATCATCGCAATCAGAACCCACGCGCCAAAGCGCGCCCACCACTCACGGTCTTCGTCGTTGAGAAGCTCCCGCCACCCGAAGATGCCCCGGCTTGTCAGTCCTATGAAGATCGTCGCCAGCAGCAGTAGTACGAGCAGCATTAGCGGTACGGCGTAGCAGGCATACCGCTCGATAGGCCCGACCTCGTTCATAAGGGCTAGCCGGCTGGCTATAGGATCCGAGGCGAAATACAGTAACGCCCCGCCGCCCGCGCCTACCACAATCAGGATTACCAGCTCGGCTATCTCCAGCCAGCCAAGCTCCTTCGGGTGCGTGAACCTTTCTAGGAAGATGGCGCTGATAATCCATGCCACCAGCGTTACCGCTACGCCGAAGAAGATAAACGAGGGCAACTTGCCGGAGGTCTCGCCTGCGTTCGCGGCGCTCGAACGCGCCCAGTAGGTAGTGAGACAGAAGACGGCGCTCACCAGCGGGAGCAGGCCCCAGCGTAATAAATGTCTCTGGCTCAGCCTGTAACGCCAGAAGCGGCTCCGCTCTGTGATTTTCGCTCCCACCGCCGGACGGCTGATGATGATATAAGTGAGCGAGAGAATCATCAGCAGCGAGCCGGCCCCCAGAAGGAGGTAGCGGGCGGGAAAGCCTAGCTGCCCGCTTATGCCCCGCGCAAGGAGAAGCGAGACGTTGAGGCGCGGGAGCGCCAGCAGCGCCAGCAACAGTGGGAACAGCACAATCCAGTTGAGGATTAGATTCCTTAGATAGATGGCTATGAATGCCCAGGTGTCTGCGGTGAGCAGCCCGGCTTTCGGCGTCAGAAAGTTGCTGTACTCGCGCAGGTATTGAATGGCATACGGGTCGGGGTCGATCTTCGATTTGGGCTCCTCCGCGCTCAAGTCCTTCATTACACCCTCTAGTTCCTTCGGGTGCCGGTGCAGCCAGGCGGTCAGCCAGCCGCCTATGTAGCCGCCACCGGAAACGGTCGAAAGGTAGTCGAACTTCTCAAGCAGTCTGTATCTGGCCAGCCCCTGTAAGAGTCCCAGGGCGAAGGTGCCGCTGCGAATCCCGCCCCCGGAAAGACAGATGGCGGCCTGCCCGTACCCTGCGACCTTCCCCTCGCTATCCGTAGACGAATGTGTATGCAGGCGCTGGAACATCGCCGTCAGTCGAATGTCAGAAATCTTCTCCAGCTCGTCCGGAAAGATGTGCTCCAGGAGCAGGCGGTTGACGTGCGCAAGATCGTAGGAGCCCGGGGCAGCCTCCGCCTGATTAGAGAGAAGGGTGCGCAGCACGTCAGGGAGTATGAACTGCCGGAACGCGTCCTCGTCGTAAATCTTGATCTTCAATAACTCGTTGAGCGCGGCCTCGAAGTCGGCGGCAGTTCTTGCCGCTACGCGCAGCTTCTTAAACTCCGGGGAGACCTTGTCCAGGTGCGCGACCAGCTCGCCCCAGCCCTGCCCCTTATGCTTGTTGAGCTTGAAGTCGAGCCGCTCCTTTTCCTCGTCTATGACGTGGCCGTCGTGAAACCTCCAGTTAGGCTCCGAGACTATATTCTTGTTACGGTCGCGCAGTCTTACCAGCTCCCGGTCAGAGAGTTTTCCATGAAGACTGAGGTATTCCTCTTCCAGAACCTGATAGAGGTGGAGCGAAGTTTCCGGGGTGGTGTTCATAGCGCCCTCCGGTCTGTTTTCAGAATCTATAAAGCAGGTTGAGCCGGGCAGCGTCGCCCGCGTGCGACGCGCTTAGATTGATTTGGTGAAGGCTGAAAAATGTCGGGTCGGTGGAGGCGGGCGGTTGCGCTGCTCCAACCCGATGGGATGAGCCCCGGCGGCACGCCGCCGGGGCTCACAGCATCACATTACGCACGCCAGTTCAGCGCATGCCTGTGATGTCTGGCGCGTCAACTTTTTATGGCTTGGCGGCGGCGGCGGCGGGCTGCGCAGCCTCTTTTTCCAGGGCGTCCGCGATCTTCAACGTCCGCAGGACTCTGCCGACATCGAACCTGATGCCGAAGCCGAAGCGCAGGTCGTCCGGCCCCTTGCCGAAGTTGCCGTCAAAGCCAATGATGAAGGGCGTCTCGGGAATCTTGAGGCGGCCTTCGGCCTGCCAGCGCCAGCGACGCACGGGTCTCCTGATGATATTGCCCGCGACATCAAGCAGAGTTGTAGGCTCCATCAGGTCAAAGTTCTCCCACTTTCCTCTGGTGATGTCTAGCCAGCTGACCAGTTCCGGAGCGTAATCTTCATACACTTCACAGTCATCGGTCGGCTTCTCCCGGGTAGGCCTGCCTAGAGCATCTGGTTTACAGGGATTACTCAGCCTGTGATACCTGAAATGTCCCAGCCTTATGCCGTAGGAGAAGAAGTTGTACACGTCATCGTCGCCGAAAACCGTGGCCTCTGCGGTCTGCCTGTCCCCGGTAATAGTCATGACGCCGCCCTTGGCGAGCGGGGCCACGAAAAGCGTGTTGCGCCGCCTCTGATTAATCCAGAATGAGACGTTGATCGGGACATAAACGCCGGCCTGAGCGAAGCCCGCCTTTCTGGAAGCGACGAACGAATCAAAAGAAGTCGCGGCGGCAGGCGCAGGCGTAGGGGTCGGAGAGGCGGACGCCGCCGCAGTCGGCAACGTGGCCGATACCGGGATAGAAGTCAGCCGCGCCTCGAAGAAGGTGTTGATGTTAAAGATGGGATTCTGTAGATAGTTCTTGTCCAGCACAAAGGCGAGGGCTAGATCGGTTTTCGAGAAGTCCTCGCGCTCTTTAGAGAAGATTACCCCGCCGGTGAAATAGGCGCGCACGCGCCCCCAGTCATATTCGGACGGCGTGGGCGATGCCGCTGGCGCGGGCGTTGTAGTTGTAGCTGTCGGCGCGGGACTGACGATAATTATCGTCAGTGTTGTTACGCCCGTTGACGCGGGGCTGATGACGCGTACGGTGACCGTGTTGACGCCTTCGGCCAGTGTTAGCTGCTCGCTGATGCCCGCGTTGAACTGCGACGGCCGGATAGTGATGTTTTTGGGATAGCCTGTGACGCTCTGGTTGCCCCTCTGCGCGTTGATCTGTATTTCATCTACAGGATTGTCTGGAGTGAAAGTGATGCGAAGGTTTACGTTCTTCGTATCGAAGACGTTAGTCGTGCCGGTTACGGGCGTGCTGGTGATGGCGATTGTGCCGGGGAAATTTTCTGGCGCCGCAAGCGGGCTGGAGTTGTTGGAAAACGGGCTGCCGGTATATGCATTGCGCTGCGCCACGGGCGGTGGCGTGCTAAGGCCGTGACTCTCGGTCAGAAGGGGATTCTCTCCACCAGCGTCAGCGACCAGCTGATCTGTAGCACCGTTCCATGCAAAAGCCGTCTGCGGCAGGAGAAGTGCGACAACTAGCAGTAGAACAGATAGAGGCCTTTTCTTCATAAAGGGTGCTCCTATTGTGAGTAATCGAAGTCTAAACCCTGGATGGATAAGCACAGGCCCAAAAGGCAAAGGGCTCGTAACTGAAGTTTAAATCAGGAGAGTTATATATCTAATTGCCGGGAACTTCAATAGTAAAACTTAAATGTACAAGTTAGAGATAGCCCTCGAATAGCTTCTGTCGCTATTTTGGGCTTTAACGGGGCCAGTAATCTCTGTTATGCATGAAATATTTTCCTGATTAACGAAGATTTCTCCGGCCCCTGTATCCGCCGAAATGCTAATCTCAATGCATAGCCGATGCCGCAACGCAATCGCATTTCACACAGGCTCTCTAGCTATTTCGAGCAAGCGCAAGAGGATTGAGACGCTCAGGGCCAGTGCCGCCTGCTTAAGCAGGTTAGTTCCGGCTCGTTCATCTAGTCGTAGCCGATAGCGCTCCCTGAAGTCTTCCGAACGCGCTCTCCAATATTTCATCCTCGCGCGCAATGCAGAGCCGCATGTAGCTGTCCCAATCATCCCTGTCGGTAAACGCAGAGCCGGGAACGGCTGCCACTCCGGCCTCTCTTATCAGCGACTCGTTTAGCTGCATGGCGTCCGTGTAGCCGTCAGGGATGCGCGCCCAGATGTAGAAGGCCGAGCCCGAATCGTAAATCCCGAAGCCGAGGCGTTCGAGAATGTCTACGGCGCGCCGGCGCTTTAGGGCAAAGCGCTCTTGCAGGCCGGCGTAGTAAGAGGGATTCGCCATCAGGACTTCGGCCAGTGCGCGCTGAAGCGGCGTCGGCGAGCAGACGTAGAAGACGTTGTTGGGGTTGTTGAGCGGGGCTACAAGCGGACTGTGGCCGTAAACGTACCCCAGCCGCCAGCCCGATATGTTCCACGACTTCGAGAACGAGTTGACGGTAATCGTGCGCTCCCACATGCCGGGAAGCGAGGCGATTGAGATGTGACGCCGCTCGCCCACGACGTAATGCTCGTAGACTTCGTCCGAGACGCAGATGAGGTTAAGCTCGCAGCAGACTTTCGCAATCGCCTTCGTCTCTTTTTCCGTAAAGACTTTTCCCGTCGGATTGGCGGGCGTGCAGAGGATTATGGCGCGAAGCGGAAACGCAGTGCGCCCGCTCAACTCCCGGCAACGCGACATCAGCGCCTCCGCGTCCAGCTCAAGCGTCGCGGCATCCAGCGGCATCGTCTCTATCCTGCCGCCGAGCTCCTCCACGATGCGCTTGTGATAAGGATAGTAGGGCTCGAAGACAAGTGCGGAGCCATTCTGTAGGTGGGCGCGCGCGATTGCGACGAGCGCTCCCGTAGCGCCCGGAGTAATCAGCAGCTCAAGTGGCCTTGCGTCCGCGTCGATCTCTATGGCGTTAAGGCTCTTTATCTTCTGCGCCACGGCTCGGCGCAGTTCGTCCGTCCCTTCGGCCGGGCTGTAGTGATTGCCGCTTGCGGAGATGATGCGGTCTGCGGCCTCGGCCAGCGCCGGGTCAATCGCAAGCTCGCTTTGCCCCTGCACCAGGTTTCCTCCGGCTGGGACAAGCCGCGTGATGGCTCTAATGTCGGGTTGCTGTTTGGCTTTCATATTCTGCTTCCGCCGTAGATTATAATTTCGGATAAAGTTGTAGCACGCAGACGGGCTCACAGGGCTTGCCCATTCTATCTTCAAAAGCGGTTTTCAGGCGACTTGAAGGAGATAGTACGCTTGCCGTCCTCCGAGTCAAGCGAATAATATGACTTAGCAATTCCAAGTTCAAAGCGGAGTATGAAGGCAGAGCCTTTCATCGATCATCTCTTTCGGGTCTGCATGCCTATTATAAAGGAATCAAGCGACGAGCTTAATCCGCCGGAGGTTCAGGCGGGCCGGGCGCTGCCTGAAGCGCGCAGGAGCGTTACGGATTATCTGGCGCTCGCGATTGCCACCTGCGGCGTTGGCTACCTGCCGCTGGCTCCCGGCACCTGGGGCTCTGTAGTCGGCGTCCTGCTTTATCTGATTTTCCAGCGGCTTAATCTCAGGGCTTACCAGCTTATGTCGGGCAGGGGCTTCGACGCGACTAACATCTACCTGCTGCGCACGACCGTCTTTGTGTTGCTAATCTCCGTCATCACGCTCGCGGGCATCTGGGCGGCCACGCGCGCCGAGACGCTGCTCAGACGCAAAGACCCGGGCGCGGTGGTCGTCGACGAAGTCGCCGGACAGATGCTGGCGTTCGTCTTCGTGCCCGCAGGCGCACCCGCCTGGGTGATGCTAGCGGGATTTATTCTCTTCCGCCTCTTCGACATATGGAAGCCGTATCCGGTTCGCCGCATGGAAGCGCTGGAGTCCGGCTTAGGGATCATGGCCGACGATGTGCTGGCGGGAATTTACTCGGCCATCCTGCTAGGCCTGATATGGGTCGTAGCCGCCTTCACCGGATTGCAGGCTTAAGGGCCGACTCTACGGCTTCGCCGCGCTTCATCTGGGAGTTCCAAAGAGGACGAATGACGCCCAGTGAGCGGGATTGGGCCGCTCGCGCCTGACCTCCAGCATCGCCAGCCGCAATGCCTCCGAAGGCATATTGCTATCGAGATATTTGACGAATGCCTTCATCAACTGGGCCGTCGCTTTATCGTTGACGCTCCACAAACTCATGACTACGCGCGGCACACCGGCAATCTGAAACGCCCTTGAGAGTCCAATCACGCCCGCGTCGTGAATCTTTCCCAGTCCCGTCTGGCAGGCGCTCAGGACTGCCAGCTGCGCCCTGAGCCTGGAGCCTTGAACCTCTCTGGCCGTCCAGAAGCCGCGCGTCAGGCTTCGTGCCGTGAGAAAGAGAAAGCCTCCCGCGAGGGGATCGTCGCTGCTGGCAACGCCGTGCGTGGCGAAGTACAGAAAGTCAGCACGCGCGGCCCTCATCGTGATTGCTCGTTTGCTGGCACGTCTTCCTACAAGCGGACTCGCGTTAATCATCCTTCCAATAGCTAGCGCCTCTTCCTCGGCTCCGGGCAGGGGCGGCACGCGCCACCTGCTGTCGGGCGGCAGGTATGGATTACCTATAACGAGCCCGTTCCTGTAGCGCGGCCTCCACGCGCTCACTTCCGTCTCTATGTCGAAGAGGCTCGGCACGATTGAGACGGACATCCTGTCTATCAGAGAAGTGTCCGCCCCGAAGGGACGCAAGATGGCAAAGGGCACTGTGCCGAGGCCGAGTATGGGAGCGACTATCAAATGCCTGACGGAGTTTAAGCGCGCGGCTATCTCAGGCGGCAGAAGCAGAGCCGTCGCTTCTGCTATCGCAAGCTCAGGAGAAGCCTTCAATCGCACGTCGGTCGCGGGCTGAGGCACGGGACCAACGAGCGCCGGAGCGCGGCTCGCCTGTAGTGAGTCAACTCCCAGAGCGTTCCTCAAATCGTAAATGACAGACTCCAGCTTTTGCTGCGAAAGCTCTCTGGCGCTGTAAGCCTCAAGGCCCGACTGGCTGACGAGCCAGGTCTGAAGCCTCTCGCCTTTATAAGCGTAAAAGATTAAAGCCGTACGGGCGGGGAAATTCTCTATCAGCGCCGCCGTGATGTCCGGCAGGGAAGAGCTGCGCACGTATTCGGAAAGAGGCGGCGCGCCCCTTATCAGGAACGAATCGGACATCTCCCTGAGAGTCTCCGTCCCGGATACTCTTCGTCTCTTTACAATTCTGCCTGGGGACACCCCTCTGGATGTCATCAGGGCTTGATAACTTACCGTGTACTGATTGACGGCTTCCTCGAACTCTCGCTCGGCCACGTCCTGCGCCCGGGCAAGAGCCGGGACTTGAGCGGCCGAGGCAATCCAAAGGCAGATTATGATTTTGAGAAAGGCTCGCATCGGCATACGGGGAAGGGAGCTGGACGAGAGATAAAGTAAGAGAGAGAGTTACCCGCGCTCGTCTCTCATCCCGGGCCCTTTTATCATTTGGTGCTGTCCAGATAGTCTTGCAGAAGCTTCTGCGCGCGCGCTCCGGGGCTGATGACGGCGAGCTTCTTCGACCAGTCATAGCCGCTGAAGACTCCTACCAGCTCGGCCTTGTTGTTGTAGACGGGGCTGCCGGAATAGCCGTCGCGCCCGTCCAGCTTGGCCGACCAGTACTCCACGCCTCTAGTCATGTAAGGGCCGTAGAAGATTCCCTGTCGCACCATCTTGCCGCCGTGCGGCCTGGCAATCAGCAGCAGCTTCTCGTCCTTGCTGAGCGTTGCCTGAAAGGTCGGGACATCAATCTGTCTTGAGGAACGGCACACGCGCATGAGCGCGATGTCCGCCTCTTCGTCCGCCTTGAGCAGCGTCGCCTGGCAGCCGTTGACGTAGACCTTGACCTCCAGTTGATCCCTGGCGCCGAATCCAAGCTGCGCCTTCTTCGAGACGCTCAGGTCGCCTGAAACTACGTGATAGGCTGTTATCATCAGGTCGTCGTCAACCAGAAACCCGGTGGCGTAACCGTTAGGGCCCACTTCCAGAAAAGAGAGGACGCGTTGAAGCGGGTTCTGCTCCTTCCTGCTGAATTTCAACTCCAGAGACAGGCTGTAGCCGCCTTCTTTGAGAAGGCTCGCAGTATCTCCGGCGAGCGCCGAAGGGACGAGCGCGAGGAGTGTTATGACAACGGAAGCAAGGCTACAAAGTTTCCTTTTCATCTCCGGTCTCCTTATAGATTAAAAGGAATAAAGAGAGCGGGCCTTCTGACGAGACCCGCCGCGCCGACAGGTTCTGACGCATTCCCGGATGCCGTCCCCAGTGCTAGACGTAGCAGCCGCACTTATAGCGCATCGTCAAAGCATCTGCAAGGAAAAGAAAGCAGATCGGCGGCGG
>DASVVZ010000496.1:0-9776 GCA_036389875.1 Pyrinomonadaceae bacterium | reverse complement strand
CAGAGAGCTTGAGGGCCTGGAAGAGTTCATTGAAACGGCCATTGACCTTTTGGAAGAGGGCGGGCGCTTTTGTGCCATCAGTTTTCATTCTCTGGAAGACCGGATAGTCAAGCGCACGCTTAAACGTCTCTCAGGTTATTGCGAATGCGGCGCGCGCGCGCCCGTTTGTACCTGTGGCGCGCGACGCGCCGTTGAAATCCTGACGCGCCGTCCCGTTGCGCCGAGCGAGCGGGAAGTGGAAGAGAACCCGCGCGCTCGGAGCGCCAAGCTGCGTGCCTGTCGCAGGCTCGCCTCTGGTTGAAAACTTTGGGACATTAATCGCCCATGCTCCTCCCTCATCATTTTTGATTTTTTTTCGTCCGAGGCTACAAACGCGATGAGAAGATTGCCACCCAATCAACCCAACTTTGTCGTACGCCGCGAGCGCGACCAGCGCGCGCTCATGCGGCTCGTGCTGCTGCTCGTTTGCGGGCTCCTGCTTTCAGGCGGCTTCGTCTTCGCCGCCGGTCAGCGTTTTTCCGCAGTGCGTTACGGCTACAAGAGCGAAGAGCTGAGGCGCGAGCGCGAGAAACTCCTCGAAGAGCAGCGCCGATTGATTCTGGCGCGCGAGCAGGCGACCTCCCCCGCGCAACTCGAATCGGCGGCTCGCGCCATAGGGATGCAGCCGGTTCGACCTTCGCAGGTTGACGGAGCGGCGGCGGCTCCGCGCGAAGGCGCGCCATCGTCTTCGACGGCGCTGGCCGTCTCCAGCGCTACGCTCAATCGCTGACCGTTCCGGAAGAGGCGCTAGCCGACAGATTTGATTTAAAGCCACGCGCCCAAGTGAAGAGAGACACCTTTTAAGAAGGCTTCAAGCCTACCCAGGCGCGTGACAGATGAGAATGGCGAACCTGAGAAATATGCGCGCAAACGCTGCCGCTCTATCGAAAGCCCGCCCTGACGCGTCGCGCAGGCGGGCTCTCGTCATCATTTCTCTTCTGGTCTTCTGGATGCTCGTCATCACAACGCGTCTCGTCTACCTGCAAACCTTCCAGCACGAAACTCTGGCCAGGCGCGCACGCCTTCAGCAGCAGGACGCGGTTGAGACGAGCCCCATGCGCGGGCTCGTGCTTGACCGGCAGGGCAGAGAACTGGCGCGCAGCGTCGACACGGAATCTTTCTTCGCCGTTCCCTCCGAAATTAAAGACGAAGAGAAGGCGGCCGCGAGTCTTGCGCCGATTGTGGGCGTTGAGAGGGACGCGCTGGCGGCGCGATTGCGCGAAGGACGAGAGAAGAATCGAAAGTTCGTCTGGATTGCCCGAAAGCTTGAGACCGGTCAGGCGGAAAGAATCATTGCGCTCAAGCTCGATGGCGTTCATTCGCTTAAAGAGCCCAAGCGCGTCTATCCCAACGGGCAACTGGCTTCGCATGTGCTGGGCTTCGTAGGCCTGGACGAAGTGGGCCTCGGCGGGGTCGAGCAGGTTTACAACGAGCGCATACAGGGCGAAGCAGGCAAGCTCTTCGTAGAAACGGACGCGCACCGTCGCTCTTACAGAAGCCTGGAAGTAGAACCCAGGCCGGGCCAGTCCGTGGTGCTCACGATTGATCAGATGGTTCAGTACCGCACGGAGCAGGCGCTTCTTGCGGCCGTCGAAAACTCTAAGGCAAAGAGCGGCACTGCCATAGTGCTGGACCCGCGCACGGGCGAGATACTGGCGCTTGCTAATGCGCCTTCGTTTGACCCGAACGACGCGCGCTCGGCCTCCGCGGAATGCCGCACCAACCAGGCGCTGCAAAATATTTACGAGCCGGGCTCGACCTTCAAGGTGGTGGCCTTCTCTGCTGCGATCGAAGAGGGGCTGGTCAACCCCGAAGACCACATAGATTGTCAGATGGGCTCCATCAACGTGGCGGGGCGCATCGTTCACGACCATCACGCGTTCGGGAATCTGACGATAACCGAGGCGCTCGCCAAGTCTTCAAACGTGGCTGCGATAAAGCTCGGCCTGCGTCTGGGCGACGAGCGCATGTATGACTACATACGGCGCTACGGCTTCGGCGCGCGCACGAACGTAGAGCTGCCGGGCGAGACCAACGGGCTCGTGCGGCCCGTCGCCAGATGGCAGCCAACCTCTATGGGCTCAATCGCCATGGGCCAGGAGATAGGCGTCACGCCTTTGCAGATGGCCGCCGCCTTCGGCGCAATCGCCAACGACGGCGTGCGCGTCTCGCCTCATCTGGTGCGAGAGATTCGCGCACAGGACGGCGCAAGCATCTACCGCGCGCAGCCCGAAACGCACCGCGTCGTGAGCGCCGGGACGGCCAGGATCTTAAGAGGGATGCTGGAGAGCGTGACCGTGAGCGGCACGGCCAGGAAGGCGCAGGTCGAAGGCTACTCGGCGGCGGGCAAGACCGGCACGGCTCAGAAGATAGACCCGAAGACCAGGACTTATTCGTCCACGAAGTACATAGGATCATTCGTAGGCTTCGCGCCCGTCGAGAACCCTGCCGTGGTCATCATAGTCGTGATTGACGAGCCCGCGGGCGCGTATCACGGCGGCGACGTGGCCGCCCCCGTCTTTCGCGAAATCGCGCAGCAGATTCTGCCTGACTTAAACATTGCGCCCGACACGGAGATAAAGTCCGAGAATCCTATCGCGAGCGCTTTGCGCGATGCCGAACAGGCCGAGACGGTGCGCGCGGAGCTTGAGCGGCAGAGGCAGGAGCGCGCGGCGACGCTGCCGCAGGTCGCGGGCGACGGGGCGGATGGGGTCGTTTACGCGAACGCCACGGCGAGGGGCGTGTTGATGCCTGATCTGCGCGGCAAGAGCGTGCGTGATGCCGCGCGCATCTGCGCTCAGATTGGCTTACAGATGGAGGCGCGCGGCGAGGGCCGCGCACTGCGGCAGTCTCCGGCGGCCGGCACAGAAGTTGAAGCCGGACACACCGTTCGCATTGAATTCGGTAGAAGCGATTAGCGGTATAGAAAGTATCTTATGTACCTTAATCACGGAACAAGACAGAGAGTCCTGGAGTGTCGCAGGCGGCTCAGGCGTAGTCGTGTTACGCAGAGAGGCGCTTGCACGGCTCCGGAAGTTGATGGCTGCGAAACGGAGGCCTGGCCGCAGGGCGCGACGGGCGGCGCTCCCGCGAAGGCTTCCGCAGAGACCCCCATGACGGATAAAACGGGCGCAAACCTTGAGACGGCGTGTCCGCCTGTCGCTGAGGTTGACCATTTCAGTTCCCTACGCGCAAGATGATTAAAAAAAGCGTAGGGAGGCTTTGGTCGTAAGCTTGAATCTGAGGGATGCAGCGAGCTTGATGAGCGCGAACACCAGTGGTGTCGGCGCCGAGTTGTTTGACAAAGAAATCAAAAACTTTTCGATTGATTCGCGCTCAATCGAAGCGGGCGAACTCTTTTTCGCTCTCTCGCAGGAAGACTACGCGCGCGCGGGCTTCAACGGCGAGTTCGAGGATGGGCACCAATTCATCCCCGAAGCCTTCAGGCGCGGAGCGCTCGGGGCCGTCGCACGCGTTGACCACGTGAGCGAGTCCGAATCCTTGCAGGCTTTGGGCAGTAGGCTCTTGCTGGTCGAAGACGCCATAGCGGCCCTGCAAACCTTAGCGCGGCGCACGTACGAGGCCTGGGGACGGCCCGTCGTGGCCATCACAGGCTCGGCCGGAAAGACCACGACCAAAGACCTGACGGCGCACATACTGGCCCACGCAGGGCGTCGCATACTGAAGAGCGAGCGCAACTACAACAACGGTCTGGGGCTGCCTCTGGCGGTTCTTCAGATGGTCTCAGAAGGGCGGACTCCCGCGGACTTCGACCTGGCGGTGCTTGAGATGGGCATGTCTTCCCCCACGGGCGAGATTGCGCGGCTGGTCAAAATCACACCGCCCGACATAGGCGTTGAGCTTCTGGTCGCGCCCGTTCATCTTGAGTATCTTGGAACCATAGAAAACATTGCGAAAGCAAAAGCCGAGCTCGTTGAAGGTCTCAAGCCGAACGGCACGGCGGTTCTAAACGCGGACGACCCGTTCGTCATCAGGATGAGAGAGCTGCACGACGGGCCCGTCATGACCTTCGGGCTTGAGAACGAGGCCGACGTGACGGCTCTGGAAGTTGACACTCGACGGTTCGGCGAGAGCCGCTTCCGTCTTCGCACGCCGCTTGGCGAGGCGCAGGCCAGATTGCCCATGGCGGGCCGCCATAATCTTATGAACGCGCTGGCGGCTGCAAGCGTCGCCACCTGCCTGGGAGTTTCGCCCGCCGAGATTGCGCGCTCGCTCCAGAGTGTGGTGCCGCCCAAGATGCGCGGCGAGGTGCTGGATTTTGCGGCAGGCTTTACGGTCGTGGACGATTCCTACAACTCCAACCCGCGCTCGCTCCTGAGCATGGTGCGGACGCTCTCGGAAACAGAAGCGGGCGCGCGACGCCGAGTAGTCGTGGCGGGCGAGATGCTTGAGCTTGGGCCCGGGAGCCTTGAGATGCATCGCGACGCCGGAGGAGAGATTGCGCGCCTCGGCATAGATGTTCTGTGGGGCGTGCGCGGCGACGCCACAGCGATGATTGAAGGCGCGCGCGAGGCCGGGATGAGCCAGAAGGATGCGACAAGGTTTTTCGAGTCGTCCGATGATGCCGCGAGCGCGCTCTGCGACGAAATACGCGAAGGCGACCTGGTGCTGGTCAAGGGGTCGCGCGGCGTCAGAACGGACAAGGTGGTGAGCCAGCTTCGTGAGCGCTTCGCGCTCGTGGGCGGGGACGAACGAAACGGGTCTGTAGATAACCGAAGAAGCGGCTGAAAACCAGATGGTCTACTACATCTTTTACGAACTGCTCTATAACCAACTGAAGGATGGGGAGTCGTACATCGTCAAGGCGCTGAACGTTTTTCAGTACGTAACGTTCCGCACCATGTACGCCGCCATCACGGCTCTTTTAATCACCCTCTTTTTCGGCAGCCGCGTGATAGAGGCTTTGAGGAACTGGAACGTAGGCCAGCAGATTCGCGAGGAAGGGCCGCAGGCGCACATGGCGAAGCGCGGCACGCCTACGATGGGAGGCGTGCTGATCATAGCCTCCGTGATTATCTCCACGCTCCTCTGGGCCAAGCTGACGAACCTCTATGTCTGGATGGCCATGCTGGCAACCCTGGGGTTTGCGGCCATAGGCTTTGCTGACGACTACGCGAAGATGGCCAAGAAGAGAAGCCTCGGGCTGACGGGCAGAAAGAAGCTGATCTTTCAACTGCTGATAGCGATAGGCGTCTGGCTTGCGCTCTATCTATCGACGAGCTTCTCTACGCCGTCGCCGCTGCTGCGCGTGGGCGATGTCAAGGATTCGGGTCGCTTCATGCTCAGGCTACAGGAGGGGCGAGACCCGCTTTCGCAGTACCTGCGGCCGCAGCTGAGCTACGGTTTGCAGCAGGAGATAACGGAGTACGACGGAACCAGCACGCCTTCCGAGGCCGTGCAAAGGTCTTTGACAGACGAACTGAATCGCATCATGCGCGCGGGCACTTCGCTCTACGACCAGCAGCGATTTGAGCGAGTGAAGCTGACGGAGGAGACCAGAAAGCTCCTGGGGCAGAATCCGCAGGGCGAGAATCTGGTCAGGCTCAACCGGGCGCTTCTTGAAGAAGCTTACCCGCAGGAGATTGCCAAGAATCAGAAATACTCCTGGAACGTCAACATCCCGTTCTTCAAGGCCACGGCCGAGACCAATCCCTACACGGCCATCAGCTACATAGGCCCCTGGCTCTACCTGGCGCTGGTCATCATAGTGCTGCTCGGCTCGTCGAACGCTGTGAACCTGACGGACGGGCTCGACGGGCTGGCAATCAGCATCACTTTCATCGCGACGGCCGCGCTGACCGCCTTCACTTATCTGATAAGCGACGCGCGCTGGGCCAGGTATCTGGATTTGAGCTGGAGGCCGGAGGCGGCTGAGCTTACCGTCTTCTGCGGTGCGATGGTCGGGGCGAGCCTTGGGTTTTTGTGGTTCAACGCGCCGCCCGCGGAAGTCTTCATGGGAGACGTTGGGAGCCTGGCGATCGGCGGCGCAATCGGCACCATAGCCGTCCTGACCAAGCAGGAGTTCATGCTGCTGATGGTCGGCGGCGTCTTCGTCATAGAGGCGCTCTCCGTCATGTTGCAGGTGGTCTCCTTTAAGATGACGGGACGGCGCATCTTCAAGATGTCGCCGCTTCATCATCACTTCGAATTGCAGGGCTGGCGGGAGTCCAAGGTCGTCTTTCGCTTTCTTATCCTGGCCATACTGTTCGCGCTCCTGAGCCTTTCGACGCTCAAGCTGCGCTAAAGAAATTTTTTCCGGCACTGAAGGTTTTAGCAAGGTCTTGGAAGTCTCCGGCAAGAAAGTCTTAATCATGGGCGCGGCGCGAAGCGGCACGGCTTGCGCTCACTTCCTGCACGAGCGCGGCGCAACCGTCGCCCTCAACGACCGCAAGCCGGTTGAAGAATGGAATGAGGAAGCCCGCTCGCTGAAAGAGCTTGGCGTAGGCTTAATCGGCGGCGACGTGCCCTCCTGGCTGCTGGATCAGATTGAGCTGGTCGTAATCAGCCCGGGAGTTCCTACCAGGAGCATCCCCGTTCGCTACGCGGAGCGCGCCGGGGCTTTGGTCATAGGCGAAGTCGAGCTTGCGTCGCGCTTTCTTCGCGGTCGAATGGTAGCCATCACGGGCACGAACGGAAAGACGACGACCACGACCCTGATTGGCGAGATTCTGAAGGACGCAGGCTTTAAGACACAGGTGGGCGGAAACATAGGGACGCCGCTCATCTCGCTCGTTGACAATTCCGAGGACGACGGCTGGACGGTCGTTGAGGTCTCAAGCTTTCAGCTTGAGACGACTGACGAGTTTCATCCGCAGGTGGCGCTTTGCCTGAACGTGACGCCGAATCACATGGACAGGTACGAGTCGGTCACGGATTACGCCGCGGCCAAGCACCGCATCTTTCGCAACCAGACGGCTGCGGATGTGGCCGTGCTCAACGCAGACGACCGCGTTGTCTCAAGCTGGGCTGAGGGGCTTCGCGCTCACACGGTTCTGTTCAGCGCGCAGCGAGAGCTTGAAGAGGGGCTCTACCTTCGCGGGCGCGAGCTGGTTTCCAGCACGCGGGAAGGCGAGCGGGTTCTGATGCGGCGCGACGAGATGCAGCTACGCGGGCTGCACAATGTCGAGAACGTGCTGGCGGCTTTGAGCGCGGGGCTGGCGTGCGGCGCATCCCCGGAATCGATGCGCGAGACGGTCAGAGGATTCCGGCCCGTAGAGCACCGCATGGAGCGCGTTGCGGAAATTAATGGCGTGACCTTCTACAACGACTCCAAGGCTACGAGCGTTGACGCTACGCTGAAGGCGCTCGAAGCTCTGGCGGAAGACGAAGGCAAGATAGTTCTGATTCTGGGCGGGCGCGGCAAACAGGCTCCGTACGCGCCGCTCGCGCCGCTCATCAGCGCGCACGCGCGCAAGCTGATTCTCATAGGCGAAGACGCCCCCGTTATAGAGAGAGAGCTGGGCACAAAAGCGCCGACGGAGCGGGCTTCGGACATGAGGGATGCGGTCAGCCGGGCGTTTCAATCGGCGGAAGCCCGGGACGCTGTGCTTCTGGCCCCTGCCTGCGCCAGCTTCGACATGTTCAGGTCGTTCGAGCACAGAGGGGAAGTCTTTAAGCAAGAGGTAATGAGCCTACGGCAATCTACAGCCAGCGACGAGCAGAAAACTCAGCTGGCTGACGGCTAACGGGCTGAAAGCTTTTTTATGGCACGAAAGCTACAGGCGGATAGATGGTTGTTCGCGGCGGCCGCGGGGCTGGCGCTTTTCGGCGTCGTGATGGTTTACAGCGCCTCGAGCGCCCTGGCTTATCAGGAGAACGGCAAGCCCTATTACTACTTTCTCAAGCAGGCCGTCTGGACCGTCATAGGCTTTGCGGCCATGCTCTTCGCCATGCACTTTGATTACCAGCGCCTTCGTAATCGGAAGCTGGTCTACACGCTGCTCGGGCTGACGTTCCTGATGCTGCTGGCGGTCTTTGCTTTCCCGCGCATCAACGGGGCGCATCGCTGGATTAAGCTCGCGGGCTTTTCCATACAGCCTTCGGAGTTGTCAAAGCTCGCGCTCTCCATCTTCCTCGCCTACTTTCTGGAGCAGCGGGCGGGAGAAGAGGGCTCTTTCTGGCGAACGTTCGTGCCCGCTATGGCCGTCACGGGCGGGCTCGCCCTGCTGGTGGTGGCCGAGCCAGACCTGGGGACGGCGATGATGCTCGCGGTCGTGTGCGTGGTCATGTGCTACACGGCCGGCACAAGGCTGCTGCATCTGGGGATGGCCGCTGCTCCGGCGCTGGTGGGCGTCGTGATGATGCTGATATTCGTCCCGTGGCGAATGCGGCGCATGATTACTTTTCTGGACCCGTGGTCTGACCCGCAGGACAGCGGCTTTCAGGTGGTGCAGTCATTGATTGCCGTGGGCTCGGGCGGAGTCAACGGGCTCGGCTTTGCTCAGGGAAGGCAGAAGATGTTCTTTCTGCCTTTTGCGCATTCCGACTTTATCTTCGCGGTCGTGGGCGAAGAGCTTGGACTTCTGGGGGCGCTGGCGGTGCTGCTCGTTTTCGGCATCTTCCTCTGGCGCGGGCTTCGTGCAGCCCTCGGTGCCCCAGACCGTTTCGGGATGCTTCTGGGCATGGGGCTCGTGACGGCCATAGTCGTGCAGGCTTTCTTTAACATCAGCGTCGTTCTGTCGCTCGTGCCGACGAAGGGGATTCCACTCCCGTTCATCTCCTACGGCGGCTCAAGCCTTGTGCCGACGCTCGTGGCCGTAGGCATACTGCTGAACATCTCGCAGTACGCGGGCAGCACTTTAGACAATGGCCCGGGCGGGCGCTTAGATGAAGAGAGAAGAAGGCCAGCGCACGGGGCGAGCATTGCGAAGCCTCTAAGGATGCTTCGCGTGCCTTTGACAATGCGCGCTGGATTGTAACGATGCGTCTCCTGATTGCAGCCGGAGGAACGGGCGGGCACATCTATCCGGGCATCGCCGTGGCGCGCGAGGTAATGCTACGCGATGCCGGGTCGGTCGTGAGATTTGTGGGAACGGCTCGCGGCCTTGAGACGCGGCTGGTGCCGCAGGCCGGTTTCGAGCTTTCGCTCATTGAAAGCGCCGGGCTGAAGAACGTAGGACTGGTTGCGCGCATGCGCGGGGTTCTGATTCTGCCCAGGAGTTTTCTGGCCGCGCGCCGTCTGATACGCGAGTTCAAGCCGGACATAGTTATTGGCGCAGGCGGCTATGTTTCCGGGCCTGTTCTTTTAATGGCCGCGCTGATGAAGGTTCCCACCCTGGTGATGGAATCGAACGCGCTGCCGGGCTGGACGAACCGCGTGCTGGCGCGCTTCGTAGACCGCGCGGCCGTCTCCTTTGAGGCTTCGCTCCCGTACTTTCGCGGCAAGGCGGTTGTGACCGGGAATCCCGTGCGCCGCGAGTTCTTTGACATTCCGCCGAAGACGCGAGACACTTCGCGCTTTTCGCTTCTGGTCTTCGGCGGCTCGCAGGGCGCACGCGCCATCAACGATGCGGTCGCGGCGGCTCTCCCGCTTCTGGAAGCGGAGCGCGACACGCTCTTTATCACGCACCAGACGGGCGAGCAGGATTTCGAGCGCGTTCGTCGAGGCTACGTTGACGCGGGCTGGGCAGAACGCTCTGACGTGAGGCGCTACATAGACGACATGGTGGCGAAGTTCGCGGAGACGGATTTGATAATCTGTCGGGCCGGGGCTACTA
>DASVVZ010000495.1:0-9692 GCA_036389875.1 Pyrinomonadaceae bacterium | reverse complement strand
GTCCGTTCGCACGAGCGGTGACGACCCCGTGCGGCTCATCAACACTATCCGCCAGCAGGTGCTTGCGCTCGATAGGAACCAGCCCGTCTTCAACGCGCGCTCTATGGAGCAGGTGATTGCCGAGTCCATAGCCTCGCGCCGCTTCGCCATGCTGCTCATGACTATCTTCGCCGTAGTCGCGCTGCTGATGGCGTCCGTAGGCATTTACGGTGTGATGTCATATTCCGTCACCCAGCGCACGCACGAGATAGGCATACGCATGGCCCTTGGGGCGAGCGCGCGTGACGTGCTCAAGATGGTCGTAGGCCAGGGAATGCTGCTCGTGTTGATTGGCCTGGGGTGCGGGCTGCTCGGAGCCTTCGCCGTGACGCGCGTGATGTCCAGCATGCTCTTCGGCGTCAGCACGACGGATCCTTTGACGTTCATGGTCATCTCGCTGCTGCTGGCTCTGGTGGCGTTTCTGGCCTGTTACATCCCTGCGCGCCGCGCCACTCGCGTAGACCCCATGACGGCGCTCCGTTACGAGTGAGGACAAACAGATGAAAACCCTCTGGCAAGACCTGAAATATGGCGCCCGCATGATGTTGAAGAGCCCCGGCTTCTCCTTCATAGCCATCATGGCGCTGGCGCTCGGCATAGGCGCTAACACAGCAATCTTCAGCGCCGTCAATACACTGATACTGCGCCCCCTGCCCTACCGCGATTCCGAGCGGCTGGTGACCGTCTGGGAGTTCAATCGTCCCGAGAGCCGGCATCAGAACGTCATCAACCCCGGCAACTTCATGGACTGGCGCGACCAGAACACGGTCTTTGAAGGAATGGCCTCCTTTATAGATTTCAGAACAAACCTCACGGGCGATGCCGAGCCTCTGGAGGTTCCTACCCAGATAGCGACTACGAATATCTTTCAGGTGCTGGGCGTAGAGCCGATCAAGGGCCGCAGCTTCACGGAAGAGGATGCCGCCTCGGACGCGAACCCCGTCATCATCGGTTATAACCTCTGGCGCACGCGCTTCGGCTCTGACCCGAAAATAGTCGGCCGGAGGATTACTCTGAGCGGCAAAGAGTCTACGGTCATAGGCGTCATGCCCGCAGGCTTTCAGTGGTTCATCCAGAAGGGCTCTTTGACGGGCAAGCCCGCAGAGCTTTGGGTGCCGGTCAGGTTTACCGAGGCCGAGCGAGTACGAAAGGGACGCGGCTGGTCCGCCGTCGCGCGACTGAAACCGGGCGTGACGGTCGAGCAGGCGCAGGCCGAGATGAACACCATAGGCTCGCGGCTCGAGCAGCAGTATGCGGCATTCAACAC
Source organism: Pyrinomonadaceae bacterium (assembly GCA_036389875.1). Lineage (GTDB taxonomy): Bacteria > Acidobacteriota > Blastocatellia > Pyrinomonadales > Pyrinomonadaceae > JACVRN01. Next base: position 8,386 of record DASVVZ010000495.1, on the reverse strand, counting down.
GGGCTGGGGCGTTGACGTAGTGCCCCTGCGCGAGCAGTTCGTAGGGGAGATACGCCCTGCGCTCTGGATACTGCTCGGAGCCGTAGGCTTCGTGCTGCTGATTGCCTGCGCCAACGTGGCCAACCTTCTGCTGGCGAGGGCCGCAGCCCGGCACAGGGAGATTGCGATTCGCATAGCCCTTGGCGCGAACCGCATGCGGGTCGTGCGCCAGCTTCTCACGGAAAGCATATTGCTCTCTGTGCTGGGCGGCGCGCTCGGGCTTCTGCTCGCGTGGTGGGGCATAGAGATACTGCTGGCCTTCAGCCCGCGCGACCTTGTGACGCTCGATAAGATAAGCATCAACATGACGGTGCTCGTCTTCACCACGGCCGTCTCTTTCCTGACCGGAGTCGTCTTCGGCATAGCGCCCGCGATTGAAGCGACTCGTCTCAACACGAGCGAGATGCTCAAGGAGGGAAGCAAGAGCATCGGAGGTAGCCCGCGCGCGAGGCGATTGAGCAGCGCCTTCGTCGTAGCTCAGATTGCGCTCTCTCTGGTGCTGCTGGTGGGAGCGGGCCTCATGGTCAGGAGCCTCATGCGGCTTCAGTCCGTCAATCCCGGCTTCGACCCGGAGAACGTGCTGACGGTGCGCGTCATCCTTCCCGAGAGCAAATACAAGGAGGACGCTCAGGTCGTAAGCTTCTTCAAGCAGGCAGTCGAGCGGATAGAGGCTTTGCCGGGAGTTAAGTCTGCGGGGGCCGTGAGCTTCCTGCCCTTCACGGGGCTGGCCGCCGCCACTGACTTCAAGATAGAGGGAAGGCCCGAGCCTCTGCCGGGACAGGATCTCGGCACAGAGGTTCGCGTAGCCGAAGAGAACTACTTTCGCACGATGGGCATACCCCTGTTGCGCGGCCGCACCTTCAACGCTCAGGAGCAGACGGAAGCCCGCCACGTAGTGGTCATTAACGAAACACTCGCGCAGAAGTACTTCCCCGGCGAAGACCCGATCGGAAAGCGCCTGACCATAGACATGATGGACGACCCCGTGCCGTCCGAGATAATCGGCATCGTCGGCGATGTCAAACACCTCAGCCTCGACAGCGAGACGCGCGCGATGGTCTACTGGCCGCACCCCGAGCTGGCCTATTCGGGAATGACCGTAGTCGTGCGAACCGCTGGCGACCCCTCGCAACTGGCCGCCGCCGTGCAGAGGGAGATTCAGACGATTGACCCGAACCAGCCCGTTTCCGACGTTCGCACCATGAACCAGTGGCTGAGCGAATCGGTCGCACGCGCTCGCTTCAACGCGCTTCTGCTAGGGCTCTTCTCTGCGCTGGCGCTCGTGCTGGCGTCGGTAGGCATTTACGGCGTCATCAGCTATTCCGTCACTCAGCGCACGCACGAGATAGGCATACGCATGGCCCTTGGGGCGAGCGCGCGTGACGTGCTCAAAATGGTCGTAGGCCAGGGAATGCTGCTCGCCATGATAGGCGTTGCGCTCGGGCTTGTGGCCTCTTTCCTGCTGACGCGAGCCATGTCGAGCCTGCTCTTCGGCGTCAGCACGACGGACCCTGTCACTTTCATCTTCATCTCCCTGATGCTGGTAGTCGTGACGCTTCTGGCCTGTTACATCCCTGCGCGCCGCGCCACTCGGGTAGACCCCATGACGGCGCTTCGTTACGAGTAAGAAGAAGGCTTGATGAAAGCAGTCCTTCAAGACCTGTAAAAGGAGGGAAGGCGATGGGAACATTCTGGCAGGACTGGCGCTACGGCTTGCGCATGCTTCGCAGGAAACCGGCTCTGACGCTTGTCATAGTGCTCACGCTGGGCGTCAGCATAGGCATCAACACGGCTGTCTTCAGCGTCGTGTACGCCGCCCTCATGCGCCCGCTGCCTTTCAAGAGCGCAGAGCAACTGATGGTCGTGCTGGCGGAGAATAAGCGTGGCGGTGTGGGCGATGTGAGAGGCGCTGCTCCCGCAGACTTCGTTGACTGGCGCAAAGACAGCCAGTCGTTCGAGGCGCTGGCCGCTTTCACGGGGGGCAGCCTTGTTCTGAACAACGCGGACGCGCCGGAAATGCTTTCAGGGATACGCGTCTCGGACGACTATTTCCGGGTGCTGGGCGTGCCAGCGCTCATGGGGCGCACCCTGGCTCCGGAAGAGTTCGTTGAAGGCGGAAGCCGCGCCGTCGTCTTGAGCTATGGAGTCTGGAAGCGTCGCTTTGGCGGCGACCCGAACGTGCTGGGGAAGACCATGCCGCTCGTGGGCGGCGGAAGCGCAACCGTTGTCGGCGTGATGCCGGAAGATTTTAAGTACCCGTCTTATGCAGACATCTGGTCGGCGCTGCCGCGCGAGAGCGGCGAGTTGCAGCAGCGCGGCAGCCGTTACTTCACAGTCATAGGCCGACTCAAAGAGGGCGTCACACAGGCGCAGGCGCAGGAAGAGATGAGCGCTGTGGCCGGACGCCTCGCACAGGCTTACCCGCAATCGAACGCAGACTGGGGCGCGCGCCTGATGCCGCTCAGAGAGACCCTGATTGGAAAGGCCCGCAAGCCGCTTCTGATACTTTTCGGCGCCGTCCTTTTTGTGCTGGCGATAGCCTGCGCCAACGTCGCAAACCTTCTGCTGGCGCGTGCGACTGCCCGCTACAAGGAGATAGCCATACGCGCTGCGCTGGGCGCGTCTCGCTGGCGCGTCATACGCCAGTTGCTGGTCGAGAGCATGTTGCTGGCGCTGGTGGGCGGCGGGCTCGGAGTCCTTCTGGCATTCTGGGGCGTTGACCTTGTGCTGGCACTGGTGCCCGAAGAGCTGCGCTTTGCGCGGCTGGATGAAGCCCGCGTGGACTGGGCCGTCCTGACCTTCACTCTTGGCGTCTCGCTGCTGACGGGAATCATCACGGGGCTGCTGCCGGGACTGAGGGCTTCGCGGCCTGACCTGATAGAAGCATTGAAGGAGACCGGAAAAGGCGCTACTTCCGGCTGGAGGCTTCGTCGCCTGCGCGGTCTTCTGGTGGTCGCGGAGGTTGCCGTAACGCTCGTGCTGCTGGTGGGCGCGGGACTGCTCGTAAGAAACTTCGTGCGGCTGCAACGCATGGAGCCAGGCTTCGACCCGCGGAACTTGCTGACGATGCAGGTGGCCGCCCCGCGTCGCCTGTACGGAGAGTCCGGGCAGCGCGCAGCCTATTACAAACAGATGCAGGATAGGCTGTCACAGCTTCCGGGCGTGCGCGCGGCCGCCGCGACCTCGAACCTGCCCCTGGACTGGGTGCTGAACTTCTCCTTTGAAGTTGAGGGACGACCGAAGAGCCCCAGCGATTCACCACAGGCCGATTACAGCTCCGTCAGCCCGAACTACTTCGACGCGATGGGAATAGCCCTGCGCTCTGGCCGAAAGTTTACGGAGCAGGACAGGCTCGGCTCACCCGACGTGGTAATCATCAGCGAGACTATGGCGCGCAGAGTCTTCCCCGGCGAAGACCCGCTCGGCAAACGCCTTGCGCTTAGCTTTCTGGAGCGGCGCGTCTCGTTGGAGATAGTCGGCGTCGTGGCCGATGTCAGGCAGGACGTTGCGGAAAAGTCCAACCTTCATATTTACGACACCAACCTGCAACGTCCCTGGCTCTCTACTGCGTTCGTCGTGCGCGCCGACAGTAATCCGCAAAGCCTTATACCTGCCGTGCAGCGAGCCATAAGAGAGGTGGACGCCAACCGCGTGGCTTCCGACGTGAAGACTATGGAGCAGGTGATGTCAGAGTCGGTCAGCCAGCCGCGCTTCTACACGCAGCTTTTGAGCGTCTTCGCGGCGCTGGCTCTGCTGCTCGCGGCCGTGGGCATCTACGGCCTGATGAGCTTTGCCGTCACACAGCGCACACACGAGATTGGGATACGCATAGCCTTGGGCGCACGCGCCGGTCACGTGGTGCGTATGGTGGTCAGGCAGGGTATGAGCCTTGTCTTAGCCGGTGTCGGCCTCGGGCTGGCGGCGGCATTCGTACTAACCAGGCTGATGCAGAGTCTGCTGTTCGAGGTGACCGCGTCAGACCCCTTGACGTTCATCTTCGTGGCTTTGCTGCTGGCAGTCGTGGCCTTCATAGCCTGCTACATCCCTGCGCGCCGCGCCACTCGCGTAGACCCCATGACGGCGCTTCGTTACGAGTGAGGCGGCCCCGTTGGCAGCTTAAAAGAAGGAGAGTGAAAAGGTGGGAATATTCTGGCAGGACCTGCGTTACGGGTTTCGCATGCTGACGAAGAATCCCGGCTTCACCATCGTAGCGGTGCTGGCGATTGCGCTCGGCATTGGCGCTAACACGACTATGTTCAGCACGGTCAACGCGCTGATACTGCGCCCCTTCTCCTTCGACAATCAGGACAGGCTGATAATGGTTTGGGAGCGCGCGCAGGATGCCGGCCTCAAGCGCGGCTCGGTCGCGCCGGGAAACTTCGCGGACTGGCGCGACCAGAGCCGCAGCTTTGAAGAGATAGCAGCCGTTCACAAGCGGGCCTATAACCTCACGGAAGGCGACCAGCCCGAGCGAGTGTCGGGCGCTCGCGTCTCTCCCAGATTCTTTGCCGCGCTCAACGTCAGGGCCGCGCGCGGCAGAGTCTTTACGGACGAAGAGGGACAGACGGGCCACGAGCAGGTGGCGCTCATCAAAGAGAGCCTTTGGGAGCGCCGCTACGCCTCCGACCCGAACATGGTCGGGCGGCAGATAATGGTTGACGGCAGGAGCTTCACGGTCGTGGGCATCCTCTCGAAAGAGTTCAACTTTCCCGTCAACGGAAGCGAGATTTGGACCCCGCTCGCCTTTGACGCCAAGGAGCAGGGCGAGCGCGCCGGCCGTTACCTGGAAGTCATAGCGCGATTGAAGCCGGGCGTGAGCCGCGAGCAGGCCCAGGCAGAGATTGAAAGCATCGCCGAGCGCGCGGCACAGCAGTTCCCGGACACTAACACCGGCAGGTCTGCTTTCGTCGAGGGGCTCAACGAGAGCTACACGCGCGGCTCCCGCATGTACCTGAACGTGCTGATGGGAGCGGTCGTCTTCGTGCTGCTGATAGCCTGCGCCAACGTCGCGAATCTTCTGCTCGTGCGCTCGACCTCCAGGCAGAAGGAGATTGCGGTCCGCATGGCTCTGGGCGGCAGCCGCTGGCGATTGATCAGACAGCTTCTGACCGAAAGCATTGTGCTCGCTCTGATAGGCGGCGGCCTCGGCCTGCTGTTCTCAGTCTGGGGAATAGAATTTATCAAGGGCGGCATCCCGCCCGGCTTCACTCGATACATCCCCGGCTGGGAGAAGATGCGGCTGGACGCGACCGTGATGCTCTTTACGCTGGTCGTGACGATTCTGACGGGCGCGGTCTTTGGCCTTGCGCCCGCGCTGCAAGCCACGCGGCTTAACCTCAACGAATCTCTGAAGGAGAGCGGCAAGGGCGCATCCTCGGGCGCGAGCCGCAACCGACTGCGAAGCCTTCTGGTCGTCTCGGAAGTCGCGCTTTCGCTCGTGCTGCTGGTGGGCGCCGGCCTCATGATTAGAAGCTTCGTGCAGCTGATACGCTCAGACCTTGGCATCAACGCGAGCAACGTCCTGACGATGGAGCTTTCCATCCCGCGCCTCAAGTATCCTGAGGAGCAGCACCGCGTAAACTTCTATCAGGAGCTTCTGGGGCGCGTGCGTAATCTGCCGGGCGTCACAGGAGCCGCCGCCGTCAACTTCGTACCGATGGGGCGCAGCAGCTCTTCCGTCAACTTCCGCGTTGACGGCCAGCCGCCGCCCGTCAAGGGCAAAGAGCCCCTGGCGGATTATCGCATAGTCACGCCCGGTTATTTCGAGGCCATAGGCACGCCCGTACGGCAGGGGCGCGTCTTCACGGAGCAGGACAAGAAGGGCTCGCCCATGGTCGTCATCATCAGCGAGCAGCTGGCGCGTCGTTACTTTCCCGCGGGCGATGCTCTGGGCAAGCGGCTGGTTATAAGCGAAGAGGAAGGGCCGCTTGAGATAGTCGGCGTAGCGGCCGACATGAAGAACGAAGACCTTGACGAAGAGCCGGAGATGACAGCCTACCGTCCCTTCATGCAGGAGCCCTGGTGGTCTATGGCGCTCGTGGTTCGCACCAGCGCAGAGCCTACACAGTTCGCTCAAGGAATACGCAACGAGGTGCGCTCCATTGACGCCGAGCAGCCCGTCTACAACATCAAGACCATGGAGCAGATTGTTGACGAGTCCATCTCCGCGAAGCGGCTGGCGATGATGATGCTAGGCTTCTTCGCCTTCGGCGCTCTGCTGCTGGCGGCCATAGGCATCTACGCCGTCATGTCTTACTCGGTCACGTCCCGCTCGCACGAGATAGGCATACGCATGGCCCTGGGCGCGCAGCCCGGCGACATCCTGCGGCTCATTATCAAGCAAGGACTGGTGCTGACGCTGATAGGCGTCTGCCTCGGCCTCATGGGAGCCTTTGCGCTGACGCGGGCCATGACGCAGATACTCTACGGCGTCGAAGCCACAGACCCCCTGACCTTCGGCGGCATCTCGCTGCTGCTCTCGCTGGTTGCCTTTGCAGCCTGTTACGTCCCCGCGCGCAGGGCCACACGCGTCGACCCCATGATTGCGCTTCGCTACGAATGAGGAGGATTTTTTCGTGATGGGAAATCTACTTCAGGATTTACGCTTCGGCGTGCGAATGCTCTTGAAGCATCCGGGCTTCACTTTCATAGCGGTCATGACGCTCGCCTTAGGCATAGGCGCCAACACGGCCATCTTCAGCATAGTCAACGCCGTGCTGTTAAGACAGCTTCCTTACCCTGAGCCGTCGCGGCTCGTGATGCTCTGGTCAACTATGCAGTCGCAGGGCGTGTCGTCTTCGGGCAGCTCCCTGCCGGACTACCGCGAGTGGCGCGACCATAACCACGTCTTCGAGGGACTGGGGGGCTACTACTACGGCGACTTCAATCTTTCCGGCGCGAGCCGGGAGCCCGAGCGCGTGCAGGGCGGGCGCGTCACTGCGAATCTCTTCCAGGTGCTGGGAGTCGCGCCGGCTATGGGGCGCGGCTTTCTGCCCGAGGAAGAGAAGTGGGGCCGTCATCAGGTCGTGATGCTGAGTTACGAGCTCTGGCAGCGACGCTATAACTCAGACCCGGGCATCGTAGGGCGTGCCATTAACCTCGGCGGCGAGCCGCACACGGTCGTCGGCGTGATGCCACAGGGGATGCCGTTCTTCGATAACCAGCCTAAGACCGAGCTGTGGACTCCCATCTCGTTTCCGGCTGGCGATAACCATGATTCGCGCAACAACTACTTCGTAAATTTAGTCGGCCGGCTGAAGCCCGGCGTGACCGTGGAGCAGGCGCAGGCGGATGTCTCCTCGGTCGCAAGCCGCATACACGAGACGACGGGCGAGAAACTGCTCGGCGGCTATGTTGTCCCGCTCAGAGAACAGCTTGTGGGAAACGTGCGGCCCATGCTGCTTGTGCTCTTAGGCGCTGTGGCCTTCGTGCTGCTCGTGGCCTGCGTCAACGTGGCGAACCTGTTGCTGGCCCGCGCTACCGCAAGGGAAAGAGAGCTGGCCATTCGCGCGAGCCTCGGCGCGAGCCGCCGGCGGATAATCCGGCAACTGGCGGTTGAGAGTCTTCCGCTCGGCCTGATGGGAAGCGTCGCGGGGCTGCTGCTTGCCGTCTGGGGCATAGACCTTCTGGCCTCGCTCCTTCCAGCGACGCTGCCGCGCCACAATCCAATCACGATTGACCTGCCGGTGCTGCTCTTTACGCTGCTCATCTCGCTGATGACGGCGCTCATCTTCGGCCTGCTTCCGGCGTTTCAGGTGGCCGGGGCGGACGTGCAATCTGCGCTCAACGAAGGCGGCCGGAGCGGGAAGCAGGGACGCAGGCAGGGAAGGCTTCGCGCCGTTTTGATAGCTTCGGAGATGGCGCTGGCGCTCGTGCTGCTCATAGGCGCCGGGCTCATGATCGAAAGCTTCTTCAGGCTCAGGCGCGTTGACACAGGGTTCTCCGCTCAGAACGTCCTGACGATGCGCATAGCGCTGCCGGATTCAAAGTATCCCAAGCCAAAGAGCGTGGAAGACCCAGCGCCCGCCGGGCTCGGCTTCTACGAGCGTCTTCTGGAGAGAGTCAAAGCGCTGCCGGGCGTCGAAGCCGCAGGCGTCAGCACGACTCTGCCGCTCGGCGCGGGCAACAGCTGGGGAAAACTCTTCAGCATAGAGGGCCGCCCCCTTCCTGCTTCAATGGCACAGGTTCCGGTCGTGCGCTTTACTCTTGCCAGCCCGGAATACTTGAGCGCCATGCGTATCAACGTGCTGCGCGGGCGCGCCTTCAACGAGCACGATACGGAGAACTCACAGGGAGTGGCCATCATCAGCGACAGCATAGCCCGCAAGTATTTTCAGGGCGAAGACCC
>DASVVZ010000494.1:0-10093 GCA_036389875.1 Pyrinomonadaceae bacterium | reverse complement strand
CTCGTCCGATGATAACGGACATGGCGTAGTCCAGATAAGAGCGACGCATCTCGTCTTCTATATTGATGTAATTACGTTCTAATGTTTCCATCAAATAAACCTTTCCGGTACAATCCGCGCTGCAAGCCCGTAAATTTCGGGCCTGCGCCTCTCTCGCCAAAAAGACTTGCCTTCGGGGCGGAGAGCACACAATCCGGCGGCGCTTTAGGAGTAAAACCCTGGCGCATGCGCGGTGTGTGACGTAGAGTCTTGAATGTCTGTACTTGACCCGTATTGCGGCGAATTTTCGCCGGATGAGAAGTACGAGATATTGTACCAGCAGAGGGGCTTTTTGGCAACTTCCAGAACGGCTAAAAGTCCCATAAAATCAAGGGCTTCAGCCCTGTTTTAGGGCTTCCCGGCGGCCCCTTTCCACAACCCAATATATTGCATACGGGCGGTCGAGCCGAAACGCACGGAAAACGCTTATGAGCTTTGATGGAAAGACGCGTCGTAAACGCGAGCGGCTGGAGCTGAATCTGCCCGTGCGCGTGCATTGCCGCGAGACTCTGGATCACGAGTGGGTGGAGTTGACCCGGCTGGTCGACGTGACGCCCTTCGGGGCTCGTTTTTCCGTAGCCAGGCCGACAGAGACGGGCCGGCTGCTGCACCTGACCCTGCCCATGCCAAGACAATTGCGCTGCTTCGACCACGTTGAGCCGCAGTATCGTGTCTGGGCGCTGGTGCGCAACGTGAAGACCATCACGAAGCCCGGGGCCGTGATGCCCAGATTCGAGGTCGGCGTAGCCTTCGTGGGAAAACGTGCCCCTGCGAGCTTTGAGCTTGACCCCACAAGGCGTTACGATGTCGCACCTTCGCCCGCAGAGACGGGCCTCTGGGAGATACACGAGCACGGCGAGCGCACCCACGTCAGGACAGACGACCCGCGCCCCGAGACGCGCCACAGCGTTCCCCTAGATGTTATGGTAGAGGTCTTTGACGAAAAGGGAACAGTGATTGAGAGCGAGCGCACTGTGACGGAGAACATCAGCCGTCGCGGCGCTGCCGTCTTCACCAGTTTGAATGTGGCGCGCGGCCGTTTTATACGCCTGACCAGCACGCAGTACAAAATTTCTGTGGTGGCGGCCGTGCGCGGGCGTCGAACCGGGCCCGACGGCATCACCCGGCTCCATCTTGAATTTGTTGACAAACAATGGCCGCTCGAAGGAATCGAATAGCATGAGGGCAGCGCCTCGTCGCAGACTCATCATCCCGCGCAGCGTTCTTCTGGTGGAGATAGAGCGCCGATGCCGGTTGCCGGAGTGCAACGCGAAGACGCGCATAGGTTTGACGAAGCGGGAGGCGCGCGACTACACAGGCTTTGAGTGCGAAGCATGCAAGGGCTGGAATGAGGACTCGCTTTCGGAGCGCGACGTGCCGGACTGGTGGGAGGAGTTGGCCGTCACCGACCTTTACGCCTTACAGGAACATGCGCCGGACGAACCCTACGAGCCGAGCGAGACTATAAAGCGAATAAACGAAGAGCAGAAAAGCAGGGACGAGGGAAAGGGATGAGGGCAGTGTACCGCCCGTGATGAATTAAAGAAATAATTCAACTTGAGTTATCTTTTCATTCATCACGTGCGGCACTCTGCGGCCTTCCGCATTCTTTTTGAGGATTTCTTTTGAGCGAAACCAGTAGAGTGCTGCCTAGAGAGAAGCGAAGCAAGGGCGGTTCGCAGGCGGAGACGGGGGCGATGCCTCAGTGGCTCATTGAGGCAATCCGCCCTTTGGGCCTCGGCCTGTCAAAGATTCTGTGGCGCACGCGCTACAGGGGCCTTGAGAATGTCCCGCTCAAGGGCGGCCTCATCATCGCAGCCAATCACCAGACCTACATAGACCCTTTCTGGCTGGGGCTTCCCATACGGCGTGCCATGAGGTTCCTTGCGTGGGACGAGGCCTTCGATTGGCCTGTGGTGGGAAGGCTTATGCAGCTATTCGGCGCGTGGCCTATACAGATAGAAGGAAGCGACCCGACCGCGATTCGCCGCTCGCTGCAATGGCTAAAGGGCGGCGGCGCTGTGGTGATTTTCCCGGAAGGCGCGAGGTGCGAGCCTTCGGGCGAACTGGTGAGATTCAAGAACGGCGCGGTGCGCCTTGCGATGGAAGCCAACGTGCCTATTCTTCCCGTGACGATTCGCGGCGGGCATCGCGTCTGGCCCAGGGGCTGGCGGCTGCCGCGCTTTGCCAGCGTCGAAATCGTATATCATCCCGTACGCCACATCACGCCTCAACCGGGCGAAGAGTCCCGCGCCTGCGCCCGCCGCGAAACAAACCGGCTGGCCGAAATCATAGCCTCCGCCATGTGAGGAGATTGATTCAATAAATCAGTTTTCTCAGAGCGCAAGCACCTTCATCATGGGTTCGTGCATGAGGCCGTTGCTGGCCAGTATGGGTGGGGTGTAGATGTTGAACGGCTGCCCGTTGTAGTGCGAGACGCGCCCGCCCGCTTCTTCCACGAGCAGCACGCCTGCGGCCACATCCCAGGGGCGAAGGCCCTCCTCAAAGAATCCGTCGAAGCGACCGCAGGCCACGTAAGCGAGGTCGAGCGCGGCTGAGCCGTCGCGGCGTATCGCCTGAGCGTGCATGATGAAGTGCGCGAAGTGCCGCGCGAAGTCTCCACGGTCGCGCACGTCGTAGGGAAAGCCCGTGCAGACCATCGCGCGGTTCAGGTCCTCGACTTCCGAGACCCGTATGCGCCGCCCGTTCAGTGTGGCCCCTTCGCCTTTCTCTGCCGCGAACAGCTCGTCCCGCACGGGGTCGTATATGACGCCTATGATTATCTCGCCCGCGCGCTCAAGCGCTACGGAGACGCAGAAGACAGGGTAGCCGTGCGCGTAGTTCGTAGTCCCGTCGAGGGGGTCTATTATCCACTTGAATTCGCTGGCGCTCTCGACGGACACGGTGGCGCCGGACTCTTCCGCGAGAATAGCGTGTCGGGGGTAATGCGTCTGTATGCGCTCTATGATGAAGCGCTCGGCTGCCAAATCCGCTTCCGTTACCAGGTCGATCACGCCCTTGTTGACGACCTGAAGAGATTTGCGGCCCATGCGCTCCGTGAGAATGAGCCCTGCGTCGCGCGCGATTTGAACGGCAAAGTTAAGCAACTCTTTTTCCCTTTGTATGAGAGCCCGGCTAAAAGTTGTCCCTGTAGAATGTTTCTATAGACTCGATTGCTTCGAAAAGCTCCGTGCCCCACTCGCCCCACCCCAGAAGCTCTCGATTGAGGCCGACGGAATTGCGCCCTTCAAACGGCTTGAGCGTCCCCTTGAGAGCCATGCTGCGCCTCTCCCTGAGCGCCGAGACAATCGTCTCAAGCCCACTCAAGGGCGCGGGGTCATACGTTTGACTCCGAACACGCAGCAGTCGGTCTTCGGCTATCTTGAGCGCGTCGTCTATCAGATTAACCAGCGTCTTTATCTTTGAATCCATAATCGTTTTACGGGGATGTGGACAGGGGCTAGGGGATAGAGAAAGAAAATCCATCTCTCTTTCTTTTACCCTTCCCCCAACCCCTATCCCCTATTCTTAATAGGAGCGCGCGAAGATTACCTGCCGCCGGGTCTTGCGGCCGGTCATGAAGCAGGTGCCCTCTTCTTCGGGCTGCTCGAAGGGAATGACACGCACCGTCGCTTTGGTCTCGGCCTTGACGCGGTCTTCGTCCTCGCCCGTCCCATCCCAGTAGGCGCGCACGAATCCCTCTTCGACGCGCTCTCTGAACTCATCGTAGGAGCTGACGGTAAAGGTGCGCTCTTCGCGGAACCGTAACGCACGGTCGTATAGAGCACTTTGTATCTCTTCGAGCAGGCCCGTGATGCGCTCGCTCAACCCCTGTTGCTCTACGAAAGACTTGCCCTCTTTACCGGGCCGGTCGCGGCGCGAGAGCGCAACCGTTCCTTTGTCTATGTCCTTCGGGCCGACCTCTACGCGCACGGGCACGCCTTTGACTTCCCACTCGTTGAACTTGAAGCCGGGGCTCAGGTGCGCACGGTCGTCCAGCTTCCAGCGAAAGCGCTCTTTCCATCCGCCCGTGATGCGCTCGACTGCCTCCATCACGCGCGCACGCTCCTCGTCCGTTTTGTAGATGGGAACTACTACTACCTGAATCGGCGCGACCAGTGGCGGCAGCACGAGCCCGTCGTCGTCCGAATGGGCCATGATGAGCGCGCCCACGAGCCGCGTGGAGGTTCCCCACGAAGTCGTCCAGCAATACTCCTCGCGGTTGTCCTGAGTGGTGTACTTAATCTCGAAGGAGCGCGCGAAGTTCTGTCCCAGATTGTGGCTCGTGCCCGCCTGAAGCGCGCGACCGTCCTGCATCATGGCTTCAATCGCGTAAGTGCGAAGAGCGCCCGCGAACTTCTCCCGCTCGGTCTTGAGCCCGCGCAGGACAGGAATCGCCATCACTCGCTCCACCACGTCCGTGTATACCTCGTGCAGAATCATCAGCGTCTCGCGCTCTGCCTCCTCTTCGGTAGCGTGCGCCGTGTGCCCCTCCTGCCACAGGAATTCAGAGGTGCGTAGAAAGGGGCGCGTGCGCAGCTCCCAGCGCATGACGTTGGCCCACTGATTTATCAGAAGCGGTAGGTCTCGCCAGGAGTTAATCCAGCGCGAGAAGGTGTCGCCGATAATCGTCTCGGAAGTCGGGCGAATGACGTAAGGCTCCGCCAGGTCCTGGCCCCCTGCGCGCGTGACTTCAGCGACTTCCGGCGCGAAGCCCTCCACGTGCTCGGCCTCTTTCATCAAGAAGCTTTTCGGGATGAGCAGGGGAAAGTAGGCGTTGACGTGGCCCGTCTCCTTGATGCGCCTGTCCATAGCCGATTGAATCAGCTCCCAGACGGCATAGCCGTGCGGCTTAATCACCATGCAGCCGCGCACGCCCGAGTTCTCGGCCATCTCGGCCTCGCGCACTATGTCCAGATACCACTGCGAGTAATCCTTCGCGCGCGGCGTAATTCCGGTCTTTGCCATTTTGATTCTCTACAATAAAAAGATGCTACTCTTTAAGCATGGGGATGTTGATGCCCTTGGTGCGCGCCGTCTCTTCCGCCTCTTCGTAGCCGGCGTCAACGTGACGCGCGACGCCTAAGCCGGGGTCGTTCGTCAGCACCCGGTTAAGACGACGCGCGGCCTCGTCTGTACCGTCCGCGACCGAGACCTGCCCGGCGTGAAGCGAATAGCCTATGCCCACGCCCCCGCCATGATGAAAGGAGACCCAGCTTGCGCCGCTCGCAGTATTCAGCAGCGCGTTTAAGATAGGCCAGTCAGCGACGGCGTCCGTTCCGTCTTTCATCCCTTCGGTCTCGCGGAAAGGCGAAGCTACGCTTCCGGTGTCCAGGTGGTCGCGCCCTATGGCTATGGGAGCTTTCAGCTCGCCGCGCTTCACAAGGTCGTTGATGGCCTCGCCCATCTCCGCGCGCTCGCCGTAGCCCAGCCAGCAGATACGCGCCGGAAGTCCCTGAAAGTGTACTCGCTCGCGCGCCAGCCGGAGCCAGCGAGAGAGCGTGCGGTCTTCCGGGAAAAGCTCGAGCGCAAGGTCGTCGGTCTTTCGTATGTCTTCGGCGTCGCCCGAAAGCGCCACCCAGCGAAAAGGGCCTTTGCCTTCGCAGAAGAGAGGGCGTATGTATTCGGGCACGAAGCCGGGTATCTCAAAGGCGTCCGCGCAGCCCGCGTCCAGCGCCTGCTTGCGTATGTTGTTGCCGTAATCGAAGGCGACCGCGCCCGCTCGCTTCAAGGCCAGCATGGCCTCCACGTGCCGCGCCATAGATTCCATGGAGCGCGCCACGTAGCCTTGCGGATCGCGCTCGCGCATCTCGGCAGCCTCTTCCAGACTCATGCCGGCAGGGACGTAGCCGTTCAAGGCGTCGTGCGCGCTCGTCTGGTCTGTGACCGCATCCACACGGACGCCGCGCCGCACAATCTCAGGCAGAACTTCCGCGCAGTTGCCCACCAGCCCTACCGAGACGGCTCGATTCTGCTCGCGTGCGTCCTCGCAGATGGCCAGAGCTTCGTCCAGATTCTGGGCCATGCGGTCGCAGTAGCCTGTTCTGACGCGCCGCTCTATGCGCGCGGGGTCAACTTCGATTCCCAGAAAGACTGCGCCGTTCAAGGCGGCGGCCAGAGGCTGAGCGCCACCCATGCCGCCCATGCCGCCCGACACCACTAGCTTGCCCGCCAGGCTTCCGCCGAAATGCCTGTCGGCCATCGCCGCAAAGGTCTCAAAGGTTCCCTGAACGATGCCCTGCGTGCCTATGTAAATCCAGCTGCCGGCGGTCATCTGCCCGTACATCATCAGGCCGCGCCGCTCAAGCTCGTGAAAGTGCTCCCAGTTGGCCCACGCTCCTACGAGGTTGGAGTTGGCGATCAGCACGCGAGGCGCATATTCGTGCGTGCGAAAGACGGCGACGGGCTTGCCGGATTGAACCAGCAGGGTTTCGTCCATCTCAAGCGAGCGAAGCTCGCGCACGATTGCCTCAAACGCAGTCCAGTTGCGCGCGGCTTTGCCCGCCCCTCCATAGACGACCAAATCCTGCGGGCGCTCTGCCACGTCCGGGTCCAGATTGTTCATAAGGCAGCGCAGCGCCGCCTCCTGATGCCAGCCCTTGCAGTTCAATTTTGCGCCTCGCGGCGCTCTTATCACTCTAGCTTCAGACATAATGATTTTGGATTTTGGATTTTAGATTCTGGATTAACGATGATGAGACTGAAGCTATTCAAACTTGAATGCTTCTCCAATTCCGAAATCCGGAATCTAAAATCCAAAATAGTCTTAGCGCCAACGGCTGAACCAGCCGCCGGACTCCTTCTCCCGCAGCTGTTCCAGTTCGCCTTTGTCCAGCCATACGCCGCCGCAGACCTCGCAGCGGTCAATCTCTACGCCTTCAAAAGCGAGCGTGGTCATCTTGCCGTCGCCGCGCGGGCACTCCAGCCGCTTGGATTCCTGCTCGGCGGCCTGCTGTTCT
The DNA here is from genome assembly GCA_036389875.1 of Pyrinomonadaceae bacterium. Classification (GTDB taxonomy): domain Bacteria; phylum Acidobacteriota; class Blastocatellia; order Pyrinomonadales; family Pyrinomonadaceae; genus JACVRN01. Next base: position 3,095 of record DASVVZ010000494.1, on the reverse strand, counting down.
TCGGCCATCTTCTGGCGCAGCTTCTCGATTGATTCCTGCTCCTTGCGCCGGAAGTAATCTTCCTCCAGCGCCTTCTTTCTATCGTCAAAAATATCTGACATGGCTCTACCTTTCGTGATGCATCACGGCCGTAGGCGCGCAACCGGCGCGACACTGGCCCCGAGCGTGTGCGGTTTCGGTAATCACTAATTTAATATCAGAAAAGAGTGGAAAGCGCTAAGCGAGGTGAAAGATTATGGCTCTTTTGCAGCCCACCGCCCCATCAGAAATCGAAGTCGCCGTCTCTTATGGCCCGGGCTATGCGCTCGAAGTCCGCGGCCAGAGCGCGGTCGCGCGTGACGGGCGGCGCAATCGCCCGCACGGCCTCATAGGCGCGCAGGACTCCGCGTCCAGGCTTTAGAGGCAGCCTGTGCTCAAGGCCCTCTGCCGCCGTCAAAAGCTCTATCGCCAGCATGTATTCCGCGTTCTCGAGCACGCCGCGCAGCTTCACGGCAGCAGTCATACCCATGGAGACATGATCCTCTTTGCCTCCGTCCGTGGGCACGTTGTCTATGCTGGCCGGGTGAGCCAGCACGCGCGAATCCGCGAGCAGCGCGGCGGCAGTCACCTGCGCCATCATGAAGCCGCTTGAAGTGCCGGCGTGCGTCGTCAGAAAAGGCGGCAGTCCTTCGTTTGAATCAGGATTGACGAGACGGTCTATGCGCCGCTCCGTGATGCTCATCAAATCCGTGAGCGCAATCGAGGCGTAGTCGAAACAGAGCGCGAGCGGAGCGCCGTGAAAATTGCCGCCCGACAGAAAGTCGCCCGTCTCAGTAAAGATTAAGGGATTATCCGTGGCCGAGCCCGTCTCTATCTCTACGACTTCGCGCGCGTGATTAAGCGCCCCGCGCACAGCGCCGTGAACCTGCGGCATGCACCGCAGGCTGTAAGCGTCCTGCACACGCGGGTCATTCTCCATGTGCGAGAGGCGTATCTCGCTGTCTGCTAGAAGCTCTCGCAGGTGAGCGGCCACACGTGTCTGTCCCTCGTGCGGGCGCGCCGAGTGTATGCGCTCGTCGAACGCTACGGGAGTGCCGCGCAGCGCTTCCAAAGTCATAGCGCCAGCCACGTCTGCCACCCGCGCCAGCCTTTCGGCCCGGTGAAGAGCAAGCCCGCCCACGGCGCCCATGGCCTGCGTGCCGTTTAAGAGCGCCAGGCCCTCTTTGGCTTCTAGCCGAATCGGTTCAAGCCCCGCTCGCGTGAGGGCCTCGCCTCCCGTCATTCTCTCCGAATGATAAACGGCCTCGCCCTCTCCTATCAGCACCAGCGCCAGATGCGCCAGCGGCGCAAGGTCTCCGCTCGCACCGACAGAGCCTTTCTCTGGGATGATCGGATGAACGCCGCGGTCTAGCATGTCAAGCAGAAGCTGTAGAACTTCGGCGCGCGCGCCGCTGTAGCCAAGCGCGATGACGTTGGCCCTGAGAAGCATCATCGCGCGCGTCTCCATTTCGGAGAGCGGGCGGCCCACACCGCACGCGTGGCTTCGCACCAGATTCAGTTGCAGCTCTCTTAGCTCCGACTGCGGAATGCGAACGTCCGACAGCTTGCCGAAGCCCGTGTTGACGCCGTAAACAACGCGGCCCTCCGAGATGACTTCTTCGACCGCGCGTCTGGCCGCGTCCACACGCTCTCTGGCGCTACTTGTCAGCCGCACGCTGTCTAAACCGCGCGCTACAGCCGCCACCTCTCCCAGCGAAAGCCTCTGGCCGTCAAGTTCAAGCATAAGCAGACAGGGGATAGGGGTTCAGGGGTTAAGGGATGGAGAAAAGAAAGACCACTTGTCTTTCTTTTACTAAACCCCAACCTCTAACCTCTATCCCCTCATTTTAAGATCTCCTCCTTGATGGGTTTTCTGTCGGGCGTTTCTGTCGTGTCCAGTCGCTTGAATTCTCCGGTTGCGGTCAGGCTGCTGGTGGTGCGAACTCTGTTGCGCGCGCGCTGTGCGCGGCGGCGTGTGCGGCGCTCCTGCGCTGCGGCCCGAGTCCATTCCGTCATGCGTTGCAGCGGCTTGAATGAGAAGTCGTGACGCGGCAAGACCTCTCCCGTAGCTTCCCTGAGCCTCACGGTGGCTATGGCGAAGATGGCGAGACCGACGTTGAAGACGACCCCTGCGGCGAGCACAAAGGGGCCGGGCACGACCCCTATGGTCGCGCGGTCTATGAAGATGGAAAAATCCGTCGCCCTTACCGGATGAAGATAGACCTTCAGGTTCCAGCTTGCCGCGAGCAGCATGAAAATCCACAGGTAGTTACGACGAAGGCGCCGCCCGACGGCCTCCCACTCGCTGATGGTGAAGTGCGGCGTCAGCAGGTCGTTGGCCAGATGCTGCGCCCACTGCCTTTCGGTAGATGCCTCTGTCGAAAGTATCTGTGCGAAGTAGCCCGTCTCCACCACGCGCACGCGGCTAGACCAAATCTCGTAATAGCGATAACGGCGCGCCTCCATCAGTAGAAAGAAGGCCACCAGGAGCGAGTTTATGAGAATCACGAAGTGCGGGCTGAAGGGGTCGCCGAAGGCGAATGAAAGCGTAGCGCCCGCAGTGATGACTGCCCAGTTGGTCGTCGTGTCCAGGCGGTTGCGCCAGGTGTTCGAGCGCGTTATCTCGCCGCGATAAAAATGAACCATCGCGGCGTTGAAGTCGGCCGGCGAGAGCTTGGAGATGGGCGGCTGGCCCGGTGTGTTGATGCCTGCGGACTGTGTGGTTGAAGCTGTAGCAGTAGGAGCTGTTGGTCTGATTCGGCCTGTCCTGCTGCTCTGTTCGCCGGAGAGTTGACCGCTTGTTCTCTGGCGCATCTCTTTGCTCATCGCTCTCGCTCGCCTGCTCCTTGATTCGTCTGCCGGTCACTCTTCGGCGGGGCATATTCGGGAATACGCCCCGCTTCAGGCCCGACCAGCGATAATATCACGTGAGCGGCCGGGACGGGTGATAACTCTGCGCAAAAAAAGTGATAACGCTTGAACTCAAGGGCTCGGGCTTTTATGGACTCTGCTTAAAAACAGCACTTATCTTTCCTCAAAGGCCGCAAGCTTGACAGCCCGCGACGCCGCCTCCTATT
>DASVVZ010000493.1:0-5345 GCA_036389875.1 Pyrinomonadaceae bacterium | reverse complement strand
ACAGGGGGCTGCCCGCAGAAGACGGCGCGAAGATGCTCTCGGAAGTTACGTCGCTTCTTTCCGCCGCAGACATAGCCTTCGGCAACCTTGAAGGCCCCATGCTGGAGGGCACTGCCAAATCATCCAAGTGCGGCCCCAACTCCCGCCTCTGTTACGCGTTTCGCGTTCCCACTCGCTACGGCAAGCATCTGAAGGACGCGGGATTTGACCTGCTGAGTCTGGCTAACAATCACGCCTCGGACTTCGGGCTCGAAGGGCGCTTGAGCACAAAGCGAGTTCTGGAACAACTGGGCATAACCCACGCGGGGGCCGACCGGGACGACATCCCTTACCTGAACGTCAAGGGAAAAAGAATCGGCGTCGTGGCCTTCGCCACCAACGAAATCTCCTACAACCTGAACGACATTGCGACCGCGCGCCGCATAGTTACTCAGGTAGCACAGAAAGCAGACATCGTCATAGTCTCTTTTCACGGCGGCGCAGAGGGCGCTGCCGCGCAGAACGTCCCGCGCGGCCCGGAAACCTTCCTCGGCGCACCTCGCGGAAACCTGAGAGAGTTTACCCACGCGGTCGTGGATGCGGGAGCCGACCTGGTTCTGGGCCACGGCCCGCACGTTGTGCGCGGCATGGAAATCTACCGCAATCGTCTCATTGCCTACTCGCTCGGCAACTTCGCCTTCTATAGCTTCCCCTTCAAAGGCCCCACGGCGCTCTCTATGATTTTAGAAGTCAGCCTCGCGCCCGACGGAGCTTTCGCCGGCGGAGCGGTTCGCCCGCTCATACAGGTGGGCCAGAGCGGCCCCAGGCCAGACAAGGACGCGACCGTTTTGCCCGTCCTGCGCCAGCTCTCCACCATGGACTTCGGCGCGACAGCCGTCAAAGTCGGTGAAGACGGCACAATCACAGCTCCCTAAGAGAAGTTAAAGTACGGCCGGCTTATAAGACGAGCCGCTAAGCCGGCACGAACCGGAAGAAAGAAAAAGCCTCTTACCCGTGCCGATTCGCGCCGGTTTAGCGGTTCTAATTTCTTTCTATGCCTGTTCGTCCCTTTCCGCTTTGCAAAATAAAGTACTTGACAATTCAGAAAGCGGTTGTATTATTCCGCTCATGGCATCCATCTACCAGCTGAGACCAAGAACGGCAGAGCAGCCTGCGGAGGAGCCGCCTTCGCTTCACTCGCGGGCTATGGACAATCTGCGCTACATACGCGAGACGATGGAGCGCGCGGCATCTTTCACCGCGGTACCCGGCTGGGGCGCGGTCGGCATGGGAGTGACCGCTCTCGTCACCTCCGTCATAGCCGCGCAGCAGACTTACGCCAGGCCGTGGCTTGAAACGTGGCTGGTCGGAGGACTTATCGCCATACTGGTTGGCGGCTGGGCGATGGACAGAAAGGCGCGCAGGCAGGAGACGACACTGCTTTCAGGCCCCGCCAGAAAATTTATACTCGGGCTGACGCCGCCGCTTCTGGTAGGCGCACTGCTCACCTTCGTCTTCTACAGGGCGGGGATGATGAGGGACGTGCCGGGCATGTGGCTGCTGCTCTACGGGACGGGGGTCGTGACGGGCGGCGCCTACTCCGTGCGCATAGTTCCCCTCAAGGGTTTGAGCTTCATGCTGCTCGGCGCGATAGCTATCTTCAGCCCCGGCTCCTGGGGGAATTATTACATGGCGGGCGGCTTCGGCCTGCTCAACATAATTTTCGGCATCATCATAGCGCGAAGGCACGGTGGTTAAAATTGGCTAAAGGGAATGCACTTTTGAAGGAGCGCGGGCGAAAGTCTCGCGCCGAAGGCGAGCGATTGAAGGGCGTCGGCCCCGTTGCCAAGTCAGCCGAAGAGGGCTTGCCGGATTTGGAGCGCCTGATACACGAGCGACTGCGGCTGGGGATTGTCAGCGCGCTGGCCGTCAACGCATCTCTGACTTTCAGCGAATTGAAGGACCTGATGAAGACTACGGACGGCAACCTGAGCGTGCACGCCAGAAAGCTTGAGGACGCGGAGTACATCACCTGCACCAAGTCCTTCGACGGCCGCACGCCTAAGACGGAATACAAGCTGACGGCTTCGGGCCGTCGCGCGCTGGAACGCTACCTCAACCACATGGAGGCGCTGATTAAGGCCACGCGCGAAGGTTAAACCGGGAGCGCGCCGCTTTTTTTTGCGCGACCGCTTTGTAATGCAAAGCCCTTTGCGTAAAGAGGAGAACGGGGCGGCGGGGAGGAGCAGGGTTTATGAATACGAACGTTAATCTGGAAGCGGCACTGGGCGTGCTGGCGTTCGTAGGAAGCTGCGCTCTGCTGCTTGTCATCGGCCTGCTGGCGGCGCACGCGCTCTTTAAGCGTAGGGCCGGGCGCTTGAAAGCCATGCTGGTAGCGGCCTGCGGCCTTGTGTTGATTTATCTGGGCCTGATGCTGGCCTTCTCTCTCATGAGCCGCGAGCGGCGGCTGTCGCGCGGCGAAGAGAAGTATTTCTGTGAGATTGACTGTCATCTGGCTTATTCGTTGGTTGACGTTATGAGGACGAAGACCGTAGGCGTGCCCTCGGATCAGGCTACGGCCAAGGGCATCTTCTACGTTGTGACGGTCAGAACGCGTTTCGACGAACAGACCACAGGCGCGACCAGAGGCGACGCGCCGCTTACGCCAAACAGCCGCGTCCTCACGGTAGAGGACGCGCAGGGCATCGGCTACGCGCCTTCACTCGAAGGCATGCGTGCGCTGGCGCCTTCCGCGTCGGGCGGCACGGACATCTCTTCGCCGCTTCGACCAGGCCAATCCTACACGACCACTTTCGTCTTCGACCTCCCCGAACAGGTGGAAAGCCCCGCGCTCCTGATTAACGAAGGCGAGCTAATCACGCATTTCGTCATAGGACACGAGAACAGCCCGCTCCACAGCAGGGTTCTGTTTAGTCTGGAGGGGGCGCAGAAGCAGCCTGCGGCCTCTTCAGGCAAGCTGAGCCACAGGCTCGCCTCACGTATGAAGGGCGTGGTTAATACAATCTTACGACGACTCAGGGAGACGTTTCATTGAAGGGAGTTTCGTGATGAAGGATAGAACGAGACGGGGACTGGACGTGCTGCAAGCGGCGCTCATCTTGGGCGCGGCGGGCGATGTGCTGCTGCGCGCGACGCCCTGGGGACTGAATCTGCTGTTGTGGATTTTGCTGGCGCTGGTGGCGGGCCTTACGCTGCTGGCTCGCTGGCGACGCGCAGCCTTAACGAGCGAGGGGCGTCTCATTATCCTTCCCCTGGTCTTCTTCGCGGCCTGTTTCGTCTGGAGAGACTCGCCCACCCTCAAACTGCTGGACGCTGTGGCAATCCTGCTGGCGCTGTCGCTTTCGGTCTTGCGCACGCGCGCCGTCAGTATCAGGCTGGCCAGCATGAAGGAGCACGCGGTTGCGCTCGTGATGACGGTCTTCGACGTGGTGCTGGGCCTGCCTACAGTCGTGCTAGGAGATGTCGAATGGAAAGAGATTCAGCACGCCAGATGGTCCAGGTACGCCGGGGCCATAGCGCGCGGGATGCTGATAGCCGTCCCGCTCATACTGCTTTTCGGCGGGCTTCTGATGGCGGCCGACGCGGTCTTCGAGGGGCTCATACAGAGCGCCTTCAACCTTGACGGCGAGATTCTCTTCAGTCACTTCGGCCTGACGGTCGTTTTCAGCTGGGTCGCAGCAGGCGTGCTGCGCGGCCTGCTGGAAGACCGGGACGCCGTGCTCGCAAACTCCGACGACGCGGCGCTTCGCTCCTTAAATCTCACTGCGCCCGGTGGGAACAGGGCGGAGAAGAATGAATCGGAGCAGAAGTCCATGCAGGCTGAGGCGCCGCTCACACACAGGAAGCCCTCTCTCGGCATTGTCGAGGTGGGCGTTGTGCTGGGGCTCATCGACCTGCTCTTTCTGGCGTTCGTCACAGTTCAGATTCGCTACTTCTTCGGGGGCGCGGCCCTGGTGCAGGCGACTACGGGCCTGACCTATGCGGAGTACGCGCGGCGCGGCTTCTTCGAACTTGTATGGGTGGCCGCACTGGTGCTGCCCCTGCTGCTCGCGGCGCACTGGCTACTTCGCAAGGAGAACCCGCTGCACGAGCGCATCTTTCGCGTGCTGGCGGGAGCGCAGGTGGCGCTGCTCTTTGTCATCATGGCTTCGGCCATGGAGCGCGTGCGGCTTTACCAGAGCGAGTACGGCCTCACAGAGCAGAGGCTTTACACCATGGCTTTCATGATGTGGCTGGCGCTAGTCTTCCTGTGGTTTATCTGGACTGTGCTGAGGGGGGCGCGTGAGCGCTTCACTTCGGGCGCGCTCGCGGCCGCCTTCGTCATCACGGGCCTGATTCACGTAGCTAACCCGGATGATTTAATCGTGCGTGCGAATATCTCGCACGCAGAGATGCAGGGGCGCGGCTTCGATGCCCTCTATGCTGCGGGCCTGAGTGCCGACGCCGTGCCCGCGCTCGCCGCGTCCCTGCCCGTTATGACAGGACAGGAGCGCTGCACCGTGGCCCGGGCTCTTTTGAATCGCTGGCCCGAAGGCAGGGGGCAGGACTGGCGCACCTGGAATGTAGCCCGCAGCCGGGCGCAAGAGATCGTACGTGAGAACGTCCAGGGTCTGCGCGCCGTGAATTGCGCGCAAGCGGAGGGCCGAGAGCCGTCCGACAATGTGATAGCCAGGATTAAGGAGTGAGCTTGAAGAAATTCGATGTCTGTATCGTAGGCGCTGGATTAGGCGGGCTACAGTGCGCGAGGCTTCTCGGACGAAAGGGCCTGAGCGTGCTGCTGGTTGACCGCAAGCGCTCCCTCTCAGAATCCGTCCACACGACGGGCATCTTCGTTCGTCGCACGCTTGAGGACTTCGACCTGCCGGAGGATTGTCTGGGGCCGCCCGTGCGCCGCGTGGTGCTTTACAGCCCGCAGCGCCGCGCGCTGAAGCTTGAAAGCCCACTGGACGAGTTCAGGGTCGGCCGCATGGCCGAGCTTTACCAGCGCTTTCTTGACGAAGCGATTGAGGCGGGCGTGGAATGGTGGCCATCCACGCGCTACATGGGCCTTGAGACGGAGAGCGATTCAAGCTCGATTATTCATCTTGAAACAGATGGGCTGACCAGAAGCGTTGAGGCCCGCTTCGTTGTGGGGGCCGACGGCGCGCAGTCTCGCGTGGCGCGTGATTTGGGGCTCGACGCTAACCGCGAGTGGATAGTAGGCGTAGAGGATGTCTTTCATCAACCGCCGGAAGAAGCAGGCGAGCCCGTCTTTCATTGCTTTCTGGATTCAAAGCTTGCGCCCGGCTATATAGCCTGGGTGGTGCAGGACGGCACGGAAACACACGTAGGCGTAGGAGGCTACG
>DASVVZ010000492.1:0-6650 GCA_036389875.1 Pyrinomonadaceae bacterium | reverse complement strand
TACGCCGCCACTTCCCGCAGATAAAGCTCATGGCCGACGCCAATTCCGCTTACACGCTCGGGGACGTAAAGCTCTTCCAATTGATGGACGAGTTCGATTTGATGATGATAGAGCAGCCGCTCGCGCACGACGACATGCTGGAACACGCGCGCCTTCAGGCCCGGATTCGCACGCCGCTCTGTCTTGATGAATCAGTACGCTCTGCGCGGGACGCTCGCCACGCGCTCGACTTAATGTCCTGCCGGATTATCAACATCAAGCTGGGCCGCGTGGGCGGGCACGCGGAGGCGCGCGAGGTCGAACACGAAGCGCGCTCCCGTGGCATTGATGCATGGTGCGGAGGCATGCTCGAATCCGGCATAGGCCGCGCCCACAATATAGCTATGTCAACTCTTGAGGGCTTCACTCTGCCGGGGGATGTTTCCGCAAGCTCTCGCTACTGGGAGGAAGACATAATTGAACCGCCCGTCACCATTACCGGGCGCGGGACTATAGAAGCGCCGGAATCAATAGGGCTGGGGTTCGAGATTAAACGCGGGCGCATAGATTCGCTCACGGTCAGACGCGAAGAGATTCGCGCCACTTGATGAGAGCGCTTCAATTAAGGATTGTCTTCTGTGATTACAAAAGAGACGGCCGAGAGCTTCAGGAACTTTTTTTCTGAGCGTCAAAATGCATGGCTCGCACTCGTACGCGCTCTGGTGGAGACGGAATCGCCTTCGGGCGACGTGGAGGGAAGCCGCGCCGTCGTCTCTCTTCTGGCAGATGCTGCGCGCTCAATCGGCGGCCGGCTTGAAATCGAGAGGATTCCGGCTGAAGGCTACGGCGAGCACCTTCGAGTGCGCGCCTTCAGGGGAAGAGAAGAGGACACCGGCAAGCTTTTAATAGTGGGCCACACGGATACTGTTCACCCTCGCGGCACACTCCGGTCGCGCCCCTTTCGCGCAGACGGCGAGCGGCTTTACGGGCCCGGTATCTTCGACATGAAGGCCAACTGCGCGATGGCGCTCGAAGCGCTGCGGGCCTGCGCCCGGCTCGATCAGATTCCGCGCCGCGAGGTAGTGCTGCTTCTGACCTGCGACGAAGAGACGGGCAGCGAGCGCGGGCGTGCGCTAATAGAAGACGAGGCACGGGAGGCCGCGTGCGCACTGGTGCTTGAGCCACCCGCGAGCGGCGGCCGTGTTAAGACGGCGCGAAAGGGAACGGGCCTCTTTACAGTGGAGGCTGTGGGCCGGGCCGCGCACGCCGGGCTTGAGCCGGAAAAGGGGGCAAGCGCCGTGCTGGAGATAGCGCGCCAGATAGAGAGACTGCACAGCCTGAGCGATCCTTCAAAGGGCACGACCCTTAACGCGGGAGTGGTCGAAGGCGGGACTCGCTCGAACGTAGTTGCGGCGCGCGCCCGCACCGAGATTGACGTTCGATTCAGCACCGCCGAAGAGGCGCGTCGCATAGAGAGCGCAATACTAAATTCGCAGCCCTTCGACGAGCGAGTGAAGCTGTTTGTGAGCGGCGGCATTAACCGCCCGCCGCTTGAGAGAAGCGAAGGCGTGGGGCGTCTCTTTGAGCATGCGCGCGCAGTCGCGGCCGCGCTCGATTTTAATCTTGGGGAGGCAAGCGTCGGCGGCGCATCGGACGGAAATTTCATAGCCGCGATGAATGTGCCTGTGCTTGACGGCCTTGGAGTAGACGGCGACGGCGCTCATGCGGAGCACGAACACATCATCACGAGCGACATCCAGCGTCGCGGTGCACTGCTCGCAGCCCTGACCGCAACGCTCTGAAAGCAGCTTTGACTCTCTGGAATTATGAAATTAGCGACCTGGAATGTTAATTCAATCACGGCCCGGCTGCCGCTTGTCCTCAAGTGGCTTGAAGGCGAGCGGCCCGATGTGCTCTGCTTGCAGGAGACGAAGACGGTTGATGAAAAGTTTCCTGCTCAGGCTTTTACCGATATCGGCTATGAATCCGTGACGCACGGGCAAAGGACTTATAACGGCGTCGCGATTCTGTCGCGCTCGCCCGTTAAAGATGTGCGGCGCGGTTTTCCTGACGATGACGAGACTGCTCATGCGCGGCTGCTGGCCGCGACCGTGGAGGGCGTGCGCGTCGTCAACGTCTACATCCCTAACGGCGCGTTCGTAGGCTCGGACAAGTTCTTCTTCAAGCTGGAGTGGATGAGGCGGCTGCGCGCCTTCTTTGACGAGGGCTATAAGAAGAGAGAGAAGGTTCTGCTCTGCGGCGACTTCAACGTCGCGCCCGAGGAGCGGGATGTGCACGATCCGAAACAGTGGCAGGGAAAGATTCTCTTCAGCCGCAGGGAGCGCGCGGCTCTGGCCGAAATCAGGGACTGGGGCTTTGAAGACGCCTTTCGCCTTCACACGGAAGAGGGCGGCCACTTCTCCTGGTGGGATTATCGCGCGGGCTCTTTTCGTAGAAACGCAGGGCTTCGCATAGACCACATCTGGACTTCTGAAAAGCTGTCGGCCGCCTGCACCGCGTCCTGGATAGACAAGGAGCCGCGCGCCTGGGAGCGCCCTTCAGACCATACGCCCGTCCTGGCCGAGTTCGAGTGAGCAAAAATATTCTTGGGGAAACGGAAAAGGCATGAGAAGAAAGACGCGCACGGAGTTAAACAAGCTGCTTCAGAAAAGAAACGAGTACCCGGACAGGACCGCTGAGATTGACGTACAGATTCGAGAGATCTTTGGCGAAAAGCGCGCCATCATGGTCATGGACATGTCCGGTTTTTCCCGCCTCACAATTAAGCACGGCATCATACATTTTCTGGCGATGATTCATCGCATGAACCAGATAACCATGCCGACGGTTGAGGAGTATGACGGGGCTATCATCAAATTCGAGGCGGACAACGCGTTCGCCATCTTCCCGGAAGTGGAGCAAGCCGTAGATGCCGCCGTTGACATAATCAAGAGGCTCGAAGCGGCCAACACGATGCTCCCGGACGAGTTGGACATGCACGGCAAGTTCGGCATAGGTTATGGCGAAATTCTGATAGTGCAGGATGAAGACCTTTACGGCGCGGAGGTCAACCTGGCGTCGAAGCTGGGCGAAGATCTGGCCGAGCGCAGCGAGATACTTCTGACCGAAGCAGCTTTTAAGCGTGTCGACGCGGCCAAACGCGCATACGAAGAGATAGAGCTGTCAATCTCCGGCCTGCAACTGATTGTTCATAAAGTGAAGCACTAAAGCTAGACTGCAACTGCTTCCCGGATAGACCTGACCAACTAAGAGATGCCTGGACAAAAGCGAGACAAAAAAAGCGGTAGAGCAAAAGCGGGCCGCCCGCAAACTACTTCCGGAGAAGCGCCGCATGCCGCCCACGGCGCGGGGCCGCTTCTTTTAACAGACCGATATTTACGCGGCTGGCCGCTTCCGCAGCCCCGTGAGGGCGGCGATAAGGAGGAGCGCGGGCGCGTGCTGGTGGTCGGAGGCTCAAGCGAGATGCCGGGTGCCTGCGTGCTGGCGGCGACTGCCGCGCTGCGTGCGGGCGCGGGCAAGCTCAGGATTGCCACCACTGAAACGATTGCGCCCTACGTAGCTTCGGCCGTTCCCGAATCTCGCGTCTTCACGCTCTCAGAGACAAAGAGCGGGGCCGTCTCTTCGGGCGCGGCTGAGAAAATAGCTGAAGAGGCGGAGAAGGTTCAGGCGGTAGTCATCGGGCCGGGCATGATTGATTCGCGCGCCGTATCAAGTCTGATGGTGAAACTGCTGCCGCTCATAGAGCGTCCCGTAGTGATACTGGACGCCGAAGCGCTTTCGTGTTTCGCCAGCGCGCCGAAGTTTCTGGATAAGCTCAAGTGCAGGACGATTCTCACCCCTCACGCGGAAGAGATGGCGGGCATGACGGGCGAGAGCCAGGAGAGGATTGAGCGCCAAAGGGAAGAGACAGCGCGTCGCGCCGCAGAAAAATTTCGTGCCGTCGTAGTGCTCAAAGGAAGGGAGACGCTGATAGCTTCCCCGGGCGGAGATCTGTACGTGAACCGGGCGGGCAACGTGGGGCTTGCAACTTCAGGCTCGGGCGACGTGCTTTCGGGCATCGTCACGGGATTAGCTGCACGGGGCAGCAATCCTGCGCAGGCCGCCGCATGGGGCGTCTATCTTCACGCGCGAGCCGGAGAGCGGTTGGCCGAAAGAATGGGCCGCCTGGGCTTTCTGGCGCGAGAGCTGGCGGCGGAAATCCCGTCTTTGATGAAAGAGCTTGGCGAATGAAAGCCGGAAGCCTAGAGAGAATCGCGCCGGAGGGGCTGGCCCGCGCGTGCCTGCAATAATTCTATAGCTCTCTCCCGATAGTGTGGTGAGGGGGAAGGCCGGAATTGTCGTCGCCGTGCAGCCTGGGCAGGAACGATATGTCCATAACGTACATCTCCATGTCATCAGGGTCTACGTAGACGGCAATCCTCTCTGATTTGATGAACTCTTCGGGGTTGAACCAGATTTCGTTGCTCTCGAAGACGTGAATGCTGTTTGTCTGTACGTCGTGCCACTGCGTGACTATCCTGTATGGCGAGCGCCCATCGACCTCAGCGGAATCATCGCGTATTACAGCATCGAACTTTGTCATAAGCCTTCGGCCCTCTAGCCTTATACGCTCATCCTGCGAAGCCGTGTCCGTCACTGCTCGCTCAGCCTCCTGCCCCGAACGGCGAAAGACCATGAATACGGTAGTGCCTATTATGAAGAAGCCAGCGCCGAGCCCTGCGAGAATGATGTTCAGAGTCCAGAGCGATGAGAAGGAGTTTATCTCGGCATCTTCGGGCGCATGAGGCTTGTAGAGGACTTCTACGGTCTGTCCAACAGGTGGAGAAGCAGCAGTGCTGCTGGTACGGGACTTGAACTCCACGGTTCGTCCGTCCTGCGTACGGAAGCTGACGACGGGAGCATATGTTATATCGCCGTCGGACGACCTGACCTGGGCGTGAGCAATAACAGTCCCTGGTGCCCTGACGGATGAGTTGATGAAATTGCGCGTGTTGAGAAAGACAAAGACGCTCGCAATCAATAAGCCCAGTCCTATGACCGCGAACAGACCCGGAACGATCCTCTCGACCTTCATGCTCTTTACCGCTTGTTCCGAAATCCAGCCAGAAATATCAGCCCGAAATTTAATCCGCCGTCATGGTCTCGGGCTGGCGGTTGGACAGCTCTCGCCATGTGACGGTCTCGCTTCCATCGTCTACTCTGACCATGGAGATGCAGCCGGGCGACGGGCAGACCAGATAGCAGAGGTTGCAGCCGACGCATTCCGCTTCATCCACGACGGGAAAGCGCTTGCCGTTTATCTGTGTGAGCGGGATGCACTGGTGTGCGCCGTCCTCGCAGGCTATGTGGCAGAGGTTGCACTGTATGCAGAGGTCGTGGTCGATGCGCGCGACCGTCTTGTATGCCAGATCCAGGTTCCCCCAGTCCGTCACGCGCGGCACGCTGCGGCCGATAATCTCCGTCACACTCTTGAAGCCTTTTTCGTCAAGATAATTTGAAAGACCGTCAATCATGTCTTCGACGATTCGGTAGCCGTAGTGCATGACGGCCGTGCATACCTGAACGGTCGTAGAGCCTAAGAGCAAAAATTCCGCAGCATCCCGCCAGTTGGAGATGCCGCCGATACCGCTTATGGGAATCCCGACTTCCGCATCGCGCGCCAGCTCCGAAACCATGTTGAGCGCAATCGGCTTGACGGCCGGGCCGCAGTAGCCGCCGTGAGCCGCCATGCCGTTGACGTTCGGGTGCGGAATCATTGTGTCCAGGTCTACGCCTATGACGGAATTGATGGTGTTGATGAGAGAGAGAGCGTCGGCCCCGCCGCGCACGGCTGCGCGCGCAGGAGGGTTGATGCTGGTCACGTTCGGCGTGAGCTTAACTATGACGGGAAGACGCGTTGCTTCCTTGACCCATTCCGTGACCATGCTGGTGTATTCGGGAACCTGCCCCATGGCGGACCCCATGCCGCGCTCACTCATGCCGTGCGGGCAGCCGAAGTTCAATTCGACTCCGTCCGCTCCTGTGTCTTCCACCTGCTTGGCTATCTCGTGCCATGCTTCGCGGCGGGATTCGACCATGAGAGAGATGATGAGAGCGTTCTTCGGATACTTTCTCTTGACCTCTCGTATCTCGCGCAGGTTCACTTCGAGCGGGCGGTCCGTGATTAGCTCTATGTTGTTCAGGCCCACCATGCGAGAGGGGCCCAGGTCAACTGCGGCCAGGCGTGAGCAGACGTTGCGAATCGGTTCGCCCAGCGTCTTCCAGACGGCTCCGCCCCAACCCGCATCGAACGCGCGCTCAATCATCGATCCCATGTTCGTGGGCGGCGCGCTGGCCAGCCAGAAAGGGTTGGGCGATTTAATTCCGGCAAAATTAACGCTCAGGTCTGCCATAATTCTTCTCCAAAATTGTCGCCGTGCTAACGGCCGAATGGTCCGAGTCTAAGTCTATAGAACGTGAGATACGCCGCGAGGGCCAGCAGAAACGCCATGAACCCGCGTTTCAGAGAATAGCGGCGTCCTTTAATTTGAGCAAGAGGCCCTTTATAGGGCTGCTGTGCGGGTGCAGCCGTATCAGCGCCGCGCCCCTTGTTATTAGAGATGTAGATTTCCTGCCGCTTCGGAGTGCCGTACCCCCTCAGGCTGACTTCC
>DASVVZ010000491.1:0-3542 GCA_036389875.1 Pyrinomonadaceae bacterium | reverse complement strand
CGATCCCGTAAAGAAGCTTAAAGCCCAGGTGGACGCTGCTCAGATGTATTTCGACTCCGGCAATCCGGCCAAAGCCGTGGAAGGCTTTCAGGCCGTTCTCGCAACGAATCCAGATAATCTAGAGGCGACCCTGGGGGCTGGCCTTGCGCTCTTCGGCACGGGCGATAAAAATAAGTATCAGGAAGCGGCTAACTACCTGCAACGCTTTGTAGATAAAGCGCCGGATACGCACCCGCTTAAGGCTTCGGCCAAGGAATCCCTTGAATACCTGAAGCAACAGAACGTACAGCCGCAGCGTACTACCGGCGGCTCACGTCGCAGAGGATAACTTTCGCCCTCATTTTTCAGAAAAGCCCTGGTGGAATCTTTCACCAGGGCTTTTTTGCGTCATTTTGACTGCAAAACTCATCTTGACACAACCATGTTTAAGCAGTAATATAACTGTCGCAACGGTGTTTAGCGCCGTTTGTTATAGCAGATGCGCGTAGATGTGCGGCCATCGTTGCAGCCGCTCCGCAATTCTCTGAACCGCCCGCCTTTTGAACCAGTGTTCGCTAATAACCTTTGGTAATTCATAAATGTCAGCCAAACTAGGCGAAATACTCGTCCGCGAAAACCTTCTCAGCCCGCAGCAATTGCGGGAAGCCCTTGATTACCAGCGAGAGCATGGTGGTCGTCTAGGATTCAACCTGGTGAAGCTGGGTCTGGTATCAGACGACATGATTACGGCCGTTCTCTCCAGACAGTACGGAGTACCGTCCGTCAATCTTGAGCTTTTCGATATAGATGAATCCGTCATACGCCTCATTCCACAGGAAGTGGCGCAGAAATATTCAGTCCTTCCTCTTTCCCGCGTCGGCGCAACGCTGACTCTGGCGATGGTTGACCCGACCAACGTTTTCGCCATGGACGACATTAAGTTCATGACAGGCTTGAACATAGAGCCTGTGGTCGTCTCTGAGGCGAGCGTGCAGGAGGCCATTGCCAAATACTACGCACAATCGCGCGAGATAGAGCTGGCAGCTCTCAATTCGGACGTTGTCGTTGAAGGACTTAAAACCAACGGTAACGGCCACAACACCGGCATTACTAACGAAGACCTTGTCTCGCTGGGGAGCCTGGATTTTCAGGCAGACGGCGCGGACAATCTGGAGGTCATAGAGGACAACGAAGAGATTGACCTCTCCAGCCTGACGCGCATGAGCGAGGACGCGCCTGTGGTGCGTCTGGTCAACGTGCTTCTGGTAGATGCTCTCAGGCGCGGCGCGTCCGACATTCACGTAGAGCCTTACGAGAAGGAGATGCGCATACGTTTTCGCATTGACGGCGTGCTCTACGACATCATGCACCCTCCCCTAAAATTGCGAGACGCTCTTATCTCGCGCCTCAAGATTATGTCCAAGCTGGACATCTCCGAAAAGCGGCTCCCGCAAGATGGCCGCATCAAGATTAAAGTCAAGGTGGACACTCGCGCCCGCGAGCTAGATTTCCGCATCTCCACGCTCCCCACTCTCTTTGGCGAGAAGGTAGTTCTTCGCCTCTTGGACAAAGAGAACCTTATGCTTGACATGACCAGGCTGGGCTTCGAGCCTGAGTCTCTGGTCAAGTTCCAGCGCAACATACAGAAGCCCTACGGGATGGTGCTGGTCACGGGCCCCACGGGTTCCGGTAAGACCAACACGCTCTATTCGGCCCTGCAGTCTCTGAACACGCCTGAGACGAACATCATGACGGCTGAAGACCCGGTAGAGTTCAACCTTCCGGGTATCAACCAGGTTCAGATGAAGGAGCAGATTGGGCTGAACTTTGCCGCAGCGCTCAGAGCCTTCCTCCGCCAGGACCCGAACATTGTCCTCGTCGGCGAAATTCGAGACTTCGAGACAGCGGAGATAGCCATCAAGGCCGCGCTCACGGGTCACATGGTGCTCTCCACCCTGCACACCAACGATGCGCCCTCCACCATCTCGCGTCTGATGAACATGGGTATAGAACCCTTCCTCGTGGCCACCTCCGTCAACCTCATACAGGCGCAGCGACTGATTAGGCGAATCTGCAAGGACTGCAAGACCGAAAATCCCATGCTGCCGGAAGCTTTGATAGAAGTCGGCTTCACGCTTGAGGAAGCCAAGCAGATGAAGACCTACAAGGGGCGCGGTTGCCAGACCTGCAACGGCACCGGCTACAAAGGCCGCGTGGGACTTTACGAGGTGCTGGAAGTTACGGACGAAATTCGTGAGTTGATACTGATTGGCGCATCAGCTCTGGAGCTACGCAAGAAGGCCATAGAGGACGGCATGATCTCCCTGCGTGAATCCGGCCTGCATAAGATTAGGGGCGGAATCACCACTCTGGAAGAGGTCGTGCGCGAGACCGTGGCCTAATAAGAGAGGTAAAAAGTATGCTACGTGCTGCCGTCTTATCTTTACTGATGTTCATCTCAATCGCCGCCACGCTGCCGATAGCCGATTCGCTGGCTCAGGGCTTCGGGGTGGAGCGTCCTTCGGCTTCGCGCAACGCACGCCGTCGTCGCTCGCGCGCATGGTGGCGTCGCTATCGTGCGCGTCTCGCACGTCGTCGCGCCGCAGAGGCGCGCGCACGCGAACTGGCAGCCCTTCGCGGTCAGGAGCCGGGCACAACCGACGCAATAAATAATCCCGACCGCTCTCGTTTCTCCAACGCAGTGGCGGCAACGGGCGGCGTCTTCAACGACCCTTCCGGCCAGTGGAGCATGAAGCTCCCGCGCGGCTGGAGCAATCGCCCGGCTATACAGAATGGCGAGATGCGCTTTCGCGTCTTCGAGAGAAGCGGAAAGCCCGTGGGACAGGCCGCCTTCGCCTTCGTCACGTCGGCTCAGCCCACGCCGGACGCTACCTTGAGCGCGCGCGCTCGCAAACAGCTGCTCGCGGGAGTTCCCTTCTCTGAACTTCGCCGCGCAGTCATAGACAGGATGGTCATGTCCAACGGCTTCGTGACGAATGACATGGAGCGAGAGATCGCTGGCCGTCGCGTCTACGTAGTGCTTGCACAGACAGCCGCGACCGCCGACGGTCGCACGCCGGAACAGTTTCTGGCCTTCTACTTCACGGAGGTCGGGGGCCGCATATACAGCCTGGGCGTGGCAGCCACGCGCGAGAGCGCCGACCGCCTTAACGCCGAAGCCGAGCAGGTTTTGAACTCGCTCAGCACGGGCCACCGCTAGACTTTAGGGCTGGCGAAAGAGAGTTTGAAAACCCTTCGCCGGCCCTGATTCTTCATGTTGAGGTAACCACACATTCCCCTAGTGCGAGCGGAAACAACAGATGCTCCGCTTCAAGTTCCCGCTCGTCGTACAGGAGAAACAAAGCTTATGATGTCGAATGAAACCGCACCGCAGATTTCGCTCTCCGAGCTACTGAAGAAGCTCACGGAGCTCAACGGCTCAGACCTTCACATTACCACCAACACGGCTCCGCAGGTTCGTGTGGACGGACACTTGCGACCGCTCGAAGGTTATCGCCCGCTGACTTCTGCCGAAACCAAGCAACTCGCCTATTCGGTCTTGA
>DASVVZ010000490.1:0-9597 GCA_036389875.1 Pyrinomonadaceae bacterium | reverse complement strand
TCGCGCCAGTTTCAGAGTGAAGAGATCGCGCAAGCCTTCGGAAGCCTGAGGCACGAAGTGGAACAGCTGGTTCGCCAGAGCCGCCGCGCCGCCTGATGGTTCGAAACTCGCTCAGAGGCTCTTCAATCATCATCCGTTTTTCCAGAATATTTCCAGACCCTTAGCAAAATGAAAGCCCGCATAGACGCCATCATCCAACGAGAACAGGCCGAATACCTGGAGCATCTTCATCCGGCGAATTCAGGACTTCTGGCGGAGATGGAAGAGTACGCGGCCGCCAACCGCGTCCCCGTTGCAGACCGTGAGGTGGCGCTCTTTCTGGAGATAACCGCGCGCGCCATTGGCGCTCGGTTCGTACTTGAGATAGGCGCGGCGATAGGCTATTCGGTCATTCACCTGGCGCAGGCGCTTCAGCCGGGCGGGCTACTGGTCAGCATAGAGCCTGACGACGAGATGATACAGCGCTCGGAAGAGTACCTTATGCGAGCGGGCCTCAGCGACAGGGTGAGAATAGAGCGAGGCTTTGCGTTGGATATTATGCCAAGGCTTCGAGAGACCTTCGACCTGATTTACATTGACGCTGTGAAAGAAGAGTACACGGCCTACCTTGATTTGGCGCTGCCGTTGTTGAGGACGGGCGGCGTTATCATTGCTGATAACGTGCTGTGGGGCGGGCAGGTGGCTGGCGAGATACGCTCTCCGGATCAGACGGCTTCCACGCAGGCGCTCAGATCCTTCAACCAGCATTTCGTTCATCATCCTTCATTGCGCGCAGAGATTCTCTCCGTGGGCGACGGGCTTGGCTACGGCGTCAAAGTGCTATGAGCGAGCTAAGCGCGCACTCACACGGAATAGTTCCAGACACAGAGGAAGAAAGAGAGCGTGCGCTTCGGATAGTTGAGGCGGGCGGCGTGCTGGCATTTCGCACCGACACCTTTTACGGCCTGGGCGCAGACCCTTTCAATCACAAAGGCGTGGGGCGCATCAACCGGCTGAAGGAGAGGGAAGGCCGCAAGCCCGTCCTCGTTGTCATTCACTCGCTCGAAGCAGCCGCGCGCTTCATCTCTGAAAAGACGAAACTGTTCGACGAGCTGACTGAAAGCTTCTGGCCCGGAGCGCTGACGCTTATATGTAAAGCTCTCCCGGACGTGCCGCAGGGAATTACAGCCGGAAGCGGGACGATTGGCTTGCGAGTGCCCGGCGATGTGGAAGTCAGAGATTTTATAGGCTCATGCGGCGGAGCCTTAACGGCCACCAGCGCCAACCCTGCGGGCGAGCCGCCTGCCCGAACCGCTATCGAAGTCGCCAGCTATTTCCCGAACGAGCTTGACTTAATCGTTGACGGAGGCCCTGCGCTCACCGATAAGCCTTCAACCGTCATTGATGTAACCAATCCAACCCGCGCCCGCCTCATACGCGAAGGCGAAATCCCTCGCTCCCACTTAGAGCAAACCCTGAATGCTTTAGGAGCAGCGCTGGAGTAAGAAGAGCTTAGGCAGCCTGGCTACTTATTTTCTACCGTCAGGCTTCGGACGAATCCCCAGTCGCCGCTACCGTCCAGCTTGATGTTGCCCACGGTCTTGCGCGCTATGACCATGTTGGCCGGATACCAGAGGGGAAGCATGGGGAGTTCTCTGCTGATTATCTCCTGCGCCTGCTTGTAGAGGGCCGTCGCTCTCTGTTTGTCGGTCGTGTTGACGGCCTCATCCAGAATCTTATCCAGCTCAGGGTTGCTGTAGCGGCTGCGGTTTCGTCCTGCGCGCTCCTGCGTGGGGATTTCCGTCGAGGCGAAGAGGTCGCGCAGGAACATTGGATCCTGGTTGCCCCCCACCCAGCGAGAGGTGGTCATCTGAAACTGTCCGCGACGAAGCTGTTCAAGCAGCGAGTTGAACTCAAGCGTCTCTATCTCGACGGGCAGGCCGATCTCTTTGAGAGAATTCTGCATGACGGTGGCGTACTGGCGCGTGGCTATGCTGCCGGATGAGATTTTGAAGACAATCGGGCTGGGGAAGCGCATCTGCGGGCCGTCGCCGTCCGGGTCCTTGAAGCCGGCATCGTCCAGAATCTTTTTGGCGCGAGCCGGGTCGTAAGCGTAAGTCTGGCCCGGCGCGTAGGCCCAGGATTCTTCAGGCAGAATGGAATTGGCCAGCTTAGCCTGTCCGAGCTGTAGCTCCCGTATCAGGCGCTCGCGATCCAGCCCGTAGGCTATGGCCTGACGAACCGCAACCTTGTCGAGCGGCGCGCTCTGCACGTTGAATCCCAGATAGACAATGTTGGAGCCCGGGAACTGCTCCACCTTCAGATTCGCGTCCTGGCCCAGGGACGTAATCGCGTCTGGCGTCAGGTTTGTAGGCAGAGGCACTATGTCTACGCGCCCGCTCTTTAGCTCTGCCTGAAGGGCGTTGGCGTCCGATATGACGCGCACGCGCAGCGCCTTGATGTTAGGCGCTCCCTCCCAGTATTCGTTGTTGGCCTCAAGGTCTAAGACCTGCTGGTTCTTGTCGAAGCTCTTGAAGCGATAGGGGCCTGTGCCGACGGGGTTCGTAGCCTGCTGGGCGGCGCTGCCCTGCGGGATGATTCCTATCGTCACCAGGTTGGGGAAGAGCTGCGGCAGCGGCTTCCTGAGACGTATGATGACGGTGCGCGCGTCGGGCGCTTCGACGCCCGTAATGTAGCCCTGCTTGCTCGCGCCGGAGCCTTCAAAGAAGCTCGCTGCCTTGCCGGAGCTGGAGGCGAGCATGGTGTCCAGGGTGTACTTGACATCGGCGGAGGTCAGAGCGCGCCCGTCATGAAACTTCACGTTGTCGCGGAGCGTGAAAGTGAACGTCAAACCGTCTTCGGAGGCTTTGGGCGGCTCGGAGGCAAGCTCGTTGACGTACTCGAACTTCTCATTCTTGCGCATGAGCGAATTGAACATCAGCACGCGCACGCGCTCAGAGGCAGCGTCCACGGTGGGCGAGCCTACGGGGTCGAGCGTGGAGATGTTGTCCGACTGTACTATGACGAAGACGTTGGAGTCCCTGCCGCGACAGCCCGCAAACGAGAGCGAGAGTAAAGCCAGAGCCAGTAGAAACGAGACGATGGAGCGAGCGGGCATCAGATTGTGCCTCCATAAATATAGTTGAGTTTCCTGTTGAGCATGTCTATCTCGTCGGAGAGGTAGCGAAGCCTGTCGTGGTCGAAGGGGAGCGGCGGCTGAACGAGCGATTTGAACTCGGCTATGTTCTTCAGAGAGGCGCGGATCCTCTCAGCCGACACCTCGCCGACGCGCGCAGCCTGGAGCAGAACCTCGTAGCCCTGCCGGATTAAGCCGGGACGCGAGCAGATGAGCAGCATGTCCTGCCCGGCGTCGAAAGCGCGCCGCACAGCTTTATCTATCGGAGCGTGCTTGGCTATAGCTCCCATCTCAAGGTCGTCGGTCACGACCAGATGGTCGTAGCCAAGCTCTTCGCGCAGGAGCTTCGTCACGATGCTGTGATTCAAAGACGCAGGCTCTATACGCCCGCCCGCGACGCCGTGTCGAATGTCAATCTTTGGAAAGCCGCCGTGACTAACCATGACGGCCCGTACGCGGTCGTCCTCGCGCTGGAAAAGCTCCACGTACGGGGCCAGGTCTTGCGCCATGAGGTCGTCGTGCGACAGGTGAACGAGCGGCATCTCTTCGTGCGAATCGACTTCGCCCGCGCCTATGCCTGGAAAGTGCTTGAGACAGCCCATGCAGCCGCCGCTCTGAAGCGCGCGAAGGTAGACCATAGTGTAGCCCAGGACTTCGCCCGGAGAGCGGCCGAAGGAGCGAGAGTAGAGGCCGTTTGAGAGCAGGTCTCGCTCGTCCGTCATGATGGACATGACGGGCGCGAAGTTCATGTTGAAGCCGAGTCTGCGGAGCGTCTCGGCCGTGATGCGACCGAGCGCCCGCGCGCCCGCCAGGTCTCCGTGCTGCCGTATGGTGCGCGCCGACGGCATGGGCGTCATGATGCGGCGCAGGCGGTCAACGAGCCCGCCTTCCTGGTCAATGCCGAAGAGCGGCTCAATTTTGACTATGGCTCTGATGTCGTCCAGGAGCTTGCGAAGCTGTTCGGGCGAAGCGACGTTGCGGCCGAAGATGATGATGCCGCCGGGCTGAACGTCCTGGACGAGAGCGCGCGTCTCCGCGTCAAGCTCCGTCCCGGGCAGCCCTATGTAGAAGAATTGTCCGACTTGTTGTTCCAGCGGGAGAGATAATAAAGAATCGAGCATGAAAGGATTATGAAATACTCTTCTCAGATAATTCTCTTGCGCAGCCCCTCAAGCAGGGCGCGCACCTCATCAGGCGAAAGCGCATCTACATTAACTTCTCTTAGCTCATCAAGCAAGCCTTGATTCGTAGCGTCGAAGAGCGTCGCCTGCGCGGCTATGCGGCGGCTGCGGGCACGGTGGGCCGCAGACTTCAGTCCCTTATCATTTACGCCCGTTTCGTCGTTACCGTTATCCCGCCGGACATCAGCTTCCAGCGGCTTTGCTTGCTCCGCAAAGACATCCAGCTCGTAACGCTCAAGCCTCTCAAGCACCTCGCGCGCACGCACCAGCACCGAAGGCGGCAAACCGGCCAGCCGCGCGACCTCTATGCCGTAGGATTTGGAGGCGCGACCCTTTTCCAGGCGATGAAGAAAGATGACCTCGCCCTCGCGCTCCATCGCCGTGATCTGATAATTCCGAGCGCCGGGGAGCCGCTCGGCCAGCTCCGTCAGCTCGTGATAATGCGTGGCGAAGAGCGTCTTGGCCGCGTGCTCGGGCGAATCGTGCAGGTGCTCTACGACGGCCCACGCTATAGAGAGGCCGTCGAAAGTGGCCGTGCCCCTGCCTATCTCGTCAAGCAGTACTAGTGAGCGGGGCGTTGCGTTGTGAAGAATGGCTGCAGTCTCCGTCATCTCTACCATGAAGGTCGAGCGACCGCGCGCAAGGTCGTCGGAAGCTCCTACGCGTGTCCAGACGCGATCGAGTATGGGAAGACGCGCCCTGTCGGCGGGCACGAAGGAGCCCATCTGAGCAAGGATGGAGATGATGGCCGTCTGCCTGAGCACTGTCGACTTGCCTCCCATGTTCGGCCCCGTGATGACCAGCATGCGGTCTGTGGAGTTGTTCATGTAGAGGTCGTTCGGGATAAACGGCTCGCGGCTGACAGACTCTATGACGGGATGGCGTCCTGCGACTATCTCTATCTCGTCTCCGTCGTGCATAAGGGGCTGCGTGTAGCGGCATTGAACCGCCGCTTCTGCCAGTGCAGCGAGCGCGTCCAGCATGGCGAGCGCCCGTGCAGTCGTCTGTATACGGCGCGTCTCCGCGGCGACCCGCGAACAGATGTCGGAAAAAATCTCCGTCTCAAGCTGCCTGATGCGGTCGTCAGCGCCAAGCACGCGCGTTTCCCACGATTTAAGCTCGGGCGTAGTGTACCTCTCGGCGTTGCTCAGAGTCTGGCTTCGCTCATAATCAGCCGGGACGCGGGCCGCAGCAGCCTTAGAAACCTCTATGAAGTAACCGAAGACGTTGTTGTAGCGCACGCGCAGAGAGTTTATGCCGGAGCGTGCGCGCTCGCGCGCTTCCAGCGCGGCAATGGTCTGTTTGGCGTTGCGGCTGACGGCGCGCAACTCGTCAAGCTCGGCAGAGTAAGCGTCGCACACGGCATCCCCGTCACCGAGCTTTGCGGGCGCGTCCTCGTTTATGGCAGAAGCTATCAGCCCTCGCACGTCCTCCAGCTCATCCGCGTTCTCGAAGAGAATCTGTAGCAGGGAGGATTCCGAATCCGCTAGAAGCTGCCGCACGCGCGGAACCTGTCCGAGCGAAGAGTTAAGGGAGCACAGGTCGCGCGGCCCTGCCTGCCCCATGTTGAGGCGAGCCGTCAGGCGCTCAAGGTCTGAGACTTTCTTCAAGAGCGAGCGCATCTGCTCGCGTTCTATGTGCGACGAGTAGAGCTCAGAGACGGCTGCGTGACGTGCTTCAATCTCTCCGCGCCGCACGGACGGGCGCAGCAGCCACGAGCGCAGAAGACGCGAGCCCATGCCCGTGACCGTCTCGTCAATTATGTCGAAGAGAGTTCGCGGGCGAGCGGAATTGGATGACGCGCCCTGTGCCTCGGTCAATTCCAGGTTGCGAACCGTCACGCCGTCCAGCACCAGATAGTCGCGCGGCTCGAAATATTCTATGTCAGTGACGTGAGCGGCTGCCGCGCGCTGAGTCTCCTGAGCGTAACGCAGGCAAACGCCGGCGGCTCTTACGGCCTCTAGCTTTTCCTCCAGGCCATAGCCCGCAAGCTCGCGCACGCCGAATTGCTCGCACAGTAGAGAAGTGCAGCCTTCTATATTCCACTGCCAGTCGTCCAGCGCCGTCAGTGCAATCCCAGCGAAAGGCCGAGCCGTACTCTTATCATCATGAGAATCAGGCTCGTCTCCGTCCGAGTCCGATAACGTCTGAGACTGCGATTCAGCAGTCTCATTCTTCTTCAGAGGAAGACTGGAGGTGTGCGCGGCTTTGTGCGTTTCAGGATTTTCAATCAGTGGAGCGAGCGAGGCAGGGAAGAGCATCTCGCGCGGCGCGAAGGCTTCTATGTCGGAGCGTATGCGCGTCCATGCGTCCGGGCCAGCCGCTTCCGTTGCGCGAAACTCTCCCGTGGAAAGATCCAGGAATGCGGCAGCCATTCGGTCGCCGCTCCCGCAGACGCTAGCCAGGTAGATAGCCTCGCGCGACTCCAGAAGCTGCGGGTCAATGGCTGTGCCGGGCGTGATGATGCGCACCACCTCGCGCCTGACGAGCTTCTTCGTCTTCGAGGGAGCTTCCGTCTGCTCGCAGATGGCCACGCGGTAGCCCTTACGGACAAGCCTGGCAATGTGGCCTGCTGCCGCGTGATGAGGCACGCCGCACATGGGAATAGGCTCGCCCCTCTCCTTGTGGCGCGCCGTCAGCGTTATCTCAAGCTCGCGCGAGCCCGTCAGCGCGTCGTCGAAGAAAAGCTCGTAGAAATCGCCCAGCCGGAAAAAGAGAATCGTGCCGGGGTGCTCGCGCTTCAAATCAAAATATTGCCGAATCATCGGCGTCGCATTAGAGCTCATCATAAATAGTGCTGAAACAACGGCAGATTACGAAACGTGCGATGAGGCATTTGAAAATGAGATTAAAGCACAAAAGCTGTCTATAGATAAAATCTGCGGTCGGGCGGCAATCGTCAGCGTAAGACTCCTATGTCGCGCTCACTCACGATCTTCCAACCTTCGGCTGTCTTCGCCCAGCGGAGCTCCTGTATGACCTCGCCGCTGGAATTGAGCGCGCCTCTGAAATTCCAGCTCTTGCGAAAGGTCATGGTGGCTGAGCGCCCGTCCGCGCTCAGATTAGTTTCCGGCTGGCCCGTAGTAAGCTCTATTGAGCTTGCCTGCTCCATCATTCGCTGCTTCTCAGCGCGAACGGCTGAGCGCGGCACGTTGCGCTTCAGGTAGAAGGTCTCAACAACCGGCGGGTAAAACGCCATCAGCCTGTTTAAGTTGCGTGCACGGGTAGCCTCTATCCATTCGTCTCTGAACGATTGAAGCTCCGAGCGTGCATCACCTGTGGAAGCCGTGGGTGAAGGAGACGCCCCGGCGTTCGATACCGCCGGTTGGTTGTCCGTCCGAACAGCACCGTCACCATTAGCAGTCGGGGCCGCATTCCCGTTCTGTATGGCTGCTGAACGATTCCCCGTCTCGCCGGAGCCGGATGTTCCTTTGAAGACAAAAAGGGAGATCCCTAGGCCCACGACCAGCAGTAGAGCCGCGGCTACTATGAAGGGCAGAAGGTTTGAACGAGGGGGCGTAGAGGCCACTGCCTCGGCAGCCTCATCAGTTTTTGAATCCTGCGGAGTTGAGGGGGCCGCTTTGGAATGTTCGGAGAGAAGAGGGAAGCTGTTTTCCTTCTTTCTCTCTGCTTCCGGCGAGCCCGTGGGCGGCATTTCCCCTGCAACAGCTTTCCCGTCCCGGGGCTCTGAGCCTTTGTCTGGCTCCTTCGCGGAGACTTTTGTCTCAAGTTCTTCGTCCAGCTCGCCAGTCTGTATGGCGTAGGACTGCACGCTCGGCGGGTTTATTACCTCGCGCGAGATTGAGTCCTCCAGAGTCGGCTCGCCCGCGCGTCTTGTGCTAGGGTCGTTATCAATCTTCTGGCGATTGGTTTCCGGCGCAGCACGCCTCTCGCCCGAATCCTGTGCCTCGTTATTCGCAGAAGCTGAGGATTGCTCCAGGCGTTCATCCTGCGGCAGCTCAATTGCTGCTTCATCCAGCTTTGCGGCAAATTCCTGCGCCGTCTGCGGCCTCTCCGAAGGCAATTTGGCAAGCGATTGCTCAATCAGGCTGCGCAAGACAGGCGGGGTGTCCGGCCGAAACTCTTCAACGGGCGGCGGCGGCATTTGAATGTGCTTGATGGCTATGGCAGTCGTGGTCGGGCCTTCGAATGGAGCGCGCCCGGCAATCATCTCGTAGAGTATGACGCCGAGGCTGTAGATATCAGAGCGCGCGTCCGTCTTATTGTCCGCGCACTGCTCCGGGGCCATGTAACGCGGCGTGCCGATCAGAGAGCCTGTGGCCGTGAGCGCCGTACCGGAGGTCGTCCCCTCCTTTAATTTCGCCACGCTGAAGTCCACGACCTTGGCCAGCATCCGGCCGTCGTGGTCGCGCGTCAAGATGATGTTCGAAGGCTTCAGGTCCCTGTGCGTGATGTTGTGACGGTGCGCGGCTTCGACTCCGTTAGTGACCTGACGCGCAATCCTTATGGCTTCACCGAAGGGCAGCTTGCCGACTGCGTCCATGCGCTCGCGCAGGGTGTCGCCGTCTATCAGCTCCATGATGATGTAAGCGCCGCCTTCTGGAAGCGAGCCGTAATCGTAAGTGTCCGCAACGTTCGGGTGATTAAGGCGGGCGGCTGCGCGGGCCTCCCTGCGAAAGCGTTCGAGCGCTTCCGGGTCGGCCGTGAAATCCGGCAGAAGCAGCTTGATGGCGACGGGCCTGTCCAGGTCTACGTGCGTGCCTTCGTAGACCGCTCCCATGCCGCCGCGTCCGAGCAGCCGGTCGAGATGATACTTCTCGGCTATGGTGCAGGAGCCGTGACGCGACGCAACGAGCCCGGTCGAATCAAAAGAGCAGACCGCGTCCGAGTCCTCATAACAACGCTGGCAGGCGGGGCAAAGCTTCATCGAAACCCTTTGATGTTGAACCCTTGATTTAAGAGATAAAGCCACATGATAATTTCATCGACTGACGCGCGCGGTCAAGAAAAGCTCGTCGTCTTAGCAGTACCTTAACCGAAAAACAGCTTGGCCACGCTGTATATCTCTTCCGAGAGCGTCTTCAACTCGCCCACTGCCTCTTCCAGAGGCACGCCCGTAATTCTATTGCCTGAGAGAGCGACCATGCGTCCCCACTCTGCGGCTTCCGTCATCTCCACAGCCTTGACGCCGAAGCGTGTGGCCAGAACGCGGTCGAAGGGCGTGGGAGTCCCGCCGCGCTGCACATATCCCAGCTTCGTCACGCGCGTCTCTATCCCCGTGCAACGCTCGATCTCGGAGGCTAGGATCGTCCCTATGCCGCCCAGCCGGTCGTGCCTATA
>DASVVZ010000489.1:0-2237 GCA_036389875.1 Pyrinomonadaceae bacterium | reverse complement strand
CTCTTCCTCAACCGCTCGCTGGAAAGGTGGTTCGGCAAGCTGCCGGAAGAGGTGATGGCAGAGGCCAGGCAGTTGCAGGAGGACATGGTCAAGCATCAGACGCAATCTGTGCGGGAATCCGCAGCCATGATGGCGCTCATGCTGCGCGAGAGGCCGGAGCTTGAGACGGAACACGTGCTCGCCGGTCTGGTGGAGAAAGGGAGCCTGTCTGCCGTAGAGCTTGTCACGTCGGGCGGCGAAGTATTGTTGAAAAGCAGCGCCAGGCTTTCGCCCGAAGAGTCGAAGGAACTGGAACAGGCGCTTGAGCTGGCCAGGGTCTCTAACGGCGCGGATAAGGAGCTGACGGACGGAAGGGGCTACGACGTGGTGGTCGCTCCCGTCAATGAAAATCGCCAGCTGCTGGTAGCTCCCGCCAAATACAGCGAATCGAATTCAGCCAGGACGATACTGGCCTCCAAGGCCGAATACGAAAAGCTGAAGGCCCGCCAGCGAAAGGTGCGACAGCTAGGTCTTTCAACGCTAGGGCTCTTCACTCTCTTGCAGCTTTTCGGCGTCACGTGGATTGCTATACATCTGGGGCGCGGGCTCGCCACGCCGATTCTGGCGCTGGCCGAAGCTTCGAACGAGGTCGCGAGCGGCAACCTGAGCTATCGCGTGACGACGGTTGCCGACGACGAGCTGGCGCTGCTGGTTGCAAGATTCAATCAGATGACGGCGCAGTTGGAAGAGAACCGCAGGCGGCTGGAATCCAACGCCGAAGAGGTGCGCGAAAAGAATCTGGCCCTGGAAGAGCGGCGCAACTACATAGAGACTGTGCTCGAATCGCTCTCAACGGGCGTAGTCTCCTTCGACGGCGAAGACCGCGTGACGACCATCAACGCCTCTGCCGCCGCCATGCTTCGTCTTGCGCCCCTGCCTTCACCCGGCGCCGCGCTCTCCGAGATTACAAGCACGGATGACCGCCTCATACTCGAGCGGCTGCTCAGGCGCGCGCGCCGCATGGGGCAGGCTTCGGAGCAGACGGAGCTTGCTCGTGGCTCCGCGCAGGACGGGGTCTCCATCCCTGTGGCGCTGGCTGCGACGGCGCTTAGAAGCTCGAACGGCGCGGGAGTCGTGCTGGTCATTGAAGATTTGTCCGAGCTTCTGGCCGCGCAGCGAACCGCAGCCTGGAGCGAGGTCGCGCGCCGCATGGCGCACGAGATTAAGAACCCCCTGACGCCGATTCAGCTTTCAGCCGAACGCATAGCCAAAAATTTCAGCCGCGCTTCAAACGGCGCGGATAACGGCGGCACGGGCGGCAACGGCACAAACGGCAAAGGCGCAAACGGAGAGCTTGCAGCGGAAGAGCGCGAGCGTGTGGAGAGAGTCGTACGCGAGTGTACCTCAACGATTACGCGCGAGGTCGCGGGCTTGAAGGCGATGGTGGACGAGTTCTCGCGCTTTGCCCGGCTGCCGCACGCGCGCCTCGATGCGTCCGACCTGAACGAGGTGGTGCGACAGGCCGTGACGCTTTATGAAGACAGGCTGCAAGACATACGCATGGACGTGCGGCTGGCGCGCACGCTCCCGCCCGCCATGCTGGACAAGGAGCAGATGCGGCGCGTCCTTGTGAATCTGATTGACAACGCTCTGGAGGCCCTGGCCACAGTAACCGGAGAGCGGCGAATCACCATCGCCACCGCGCACGACCACGCGCGCGGGCAGCTTCTGGTAGAAGTCACGGACACGGGCCACGGCATCTCGCGCGAAGATTTCACGCGCCTCTTTCAGCCATATTTCTCCACCAGGGAGCGCGGCACGGGCCTCGGCCTGGCAATCGTCCAGCGCATCATGAACGAGCATAACGGTCGCATACGCGCCGAACAGAACCGCCCGCGCGGGGCGAAGTTTATTATCGAACTGCCCATAACTACGTAGCCCGTAGAGTCCGCAGAGTCAAAAGAGAAAGAATCTGATTGACTCTACGGACTCTATGGATTCTACAGACTCTTAAGATGTCCGATTCCATTCTCATTGTCGATGACGAGCGCGGCATACGCGAGACTTTGCGCGCCGTGCTTGAGGACGAAGGCTTCGTGGTAGATGTCGCCTCATCCGGCGAGGAGTGCCTGAAGGCTGTGGAGCGGCGCGCGTTCGGCTGCGTATTACTGGATGTGTGGCTGCCCGGCATAGACGGGCTTGAGACGCTCAGGCAGTTGAGGGGCGCGGGCTCCGAATCGGCGGTGGTGATGATTTCC
>DASVVZ010000488.1:0-3413 GCA_036389875.1 Pyrinomonadaceae bacterium | reverse complement strand
CGTAGCCTTCGAGACAAACGGCACCGTGCGAGAGGCGCGCGGGTTCACCTCAAGCACGTAAACGCGGTCGTCCTTGATCGCGTACTGTATGTTCATGAGGCCGCGCACGTTCAAGGCACGCGCAAGCTCGCGCGTGTAATGGCGCATCGTCTCAAGATGCTCCGGCTGAATACGGACGGGCGGCAGCACGCATGATGAGTCGCCCGAATGAATGCCGGCCTCTTCTATGTGCTCCTGAAGCCCGGCGACGATGCAGGCCGTCTCGTCCGCCAGAGCGTCAACGTCAAACTCGGCCGCGCGCTCAAGGAATTTATCAATCAG
This sequence comes from Pyrinomonadaceae bacterium, assembly GCA_036389875.1. Taxonomy (GTDB): domain Bacteria; phylum Acidobacteriota; class Blastocatellia; order Pyrinomonadales; family Pyrinomonadaceae; genus JACVRN01. The sequence continues at coordinate 3,092 of DASVVZ010000488.1, read as the reverse complement.
TATCGGGCGCTCAGGCGAAGCGTCAACAGCCGTTCGCATGTAATCGTCGAGCGTCGCTTCGTCATAGACGATAGCCATGGCCCGCCCGCCCAGCACGTAGGAGGGACGAACCAGCACTGGATAGCCTATGCGCTCCGCAATCTCGCGTGCCTCTTCGAATGAAGTGGCCGTGCCGTTTTCCGGCTGCGGTATGCCAAGCCGGTCGAGGAGCGCGCCGAATCGCTTGCGGTCTTCCGCGAGGTCTATGGAGTCCGGCGAGGTGCCTATGATGGGGACGCCCGCCTCCGAAAGACGCATGGCGAGATTGAGAGGCGTCTGGCCTCCGAACTGAACGATGACGCCTTCGGGCTGCTCAATGTCTATGATGTTCATCACATCTTCAAACGTCAGAGGCTCGAAGTAGAGGCGGTCTGAGGTGTCGTAGTCCGTAGAGACCGTCTCGGGGTTGCAGTTGACCATGATGGTCTCAAAGCCTGCTTCGCGCAGGGCAAAGCTGGCGTGACAGCAGCAGTAATCGAACTCTATCCCCTGCCCTATGCGATTTGGCCCGGAGCCGAGAATCATAATCTTGCGGCGGTCGGAAGGCTCGGACTCGTCCTCTTCCTCGTAGGTCGAGTAGAAGTATGGCGTGTAGGACTCGAACTCTGCGCCGCAGGTGTCAACTCGCTTGTAGACGGGCGTGATGCCGAGCCGCTTGCGGTAGCTCCTGACCTCGTCTTCGGTGCTTTCGGTCAGATAGGCTATGCGGCGGTCGGAGAGCGCGGCCTCCTTGGCAGCGCGTATGACTTCCGCGGGCACGTCTTCCAGCTTCCTATCGACGATCCTGTCCTGAATCCGCATCACTTCCTTAAGCTGTTCAAGGAACCAGGGGTCTATGCGCGTCAGTCTTTGAACTTCAGAAATAGACCAGCCGTGTTGCAGAGCGTAGGTGATATAGGAGAAGCGCTGCGAGTTGGGGCGCGCAAGTTTCCTCTGCAACTCACCGTCCGAGATGCCGCGAAGCCGCAGGGGCTTGACCGCTTCGAGCGAGCGCAGCCCCTTAAAGAGCGCTTCCTTGAAGGTGCGGCCAATCGCCATCACTTCGCCCACGGACTTCATCTGCGTGCCGAGAATGTCCTCTGCGTCGCGGAATTTCTCAAAGTTCCACTTCGGAATCTTCGCCACCACGTAATCGATCGTCGGCTCAAAGCTGGCAGGCGTCTTCTGCGTGATGTCGTTCGGAATCTCGTCCAGGGTGTAGCCGACGGCGAGCTTCGCGGCAATCTTCGCGATCGGAAAGCCCGTGGCCTTTGACGCCAGCGCGGACGAGCGAGAGACACGCGGGTTCATCTCTATGATGCGTATCTCGCCGTTCTCAGGATTGACGGCGAACTGTATGTTGGAGCCGCCCGTCTCAACCCCCACCTTGCGAATGATTTTTATAGCCATGTCTCGCAAGATTTGATATTCGACATCCGAAAGCGTCTGAGCGGGAGCGACCGTGATGGAGTCGCCCGTGTGGACTCCCATCGGGTCGAAGTTCTCTATAGAGCAGATGATGACCACGTTGTCCGCCAGGTCGCGCATCACCTCAAGCTCAAACTCTTTCCAGCCGAGGATTGATTCTTCAATCAGGACTTCGTGGATGGGCGAAGCTGCCAGCCCGGCGCGCACAATCTCTTCATACTCTTCCGGGTTGAATGCGATGCCGCCGCCCGTGCCGCCCAGCGTAAAGCTCGGTCGAATGATTGACGGGTAGCCCGTCTCCTTAACCATCTCTTCAGCTTCATCCCAGGAGCGCGCAAAGCCCCCGCGCGGCATGGGCAGGCCCTCTTCATCCATAGCGGCCTTGAAGAGGCGGCGATCTTCCGCCACCTTCACGGCCTCTCGCTTCGCGCCTATCATCTCCACACCGAACTCTTCGAGAACGCCCGCATCCGCGAGCGCGACCGCTAAGTTAAGCGCAGTCTGTCCGCCGACGGTCGGGAGCAGTGCGTCTGGGCGCTCGCGCTTAATTATCGCCGTCACGGATTCGACCGTCAGCGGCTCTATGTAGGTGCGGTCGGCCATCTCCGGGTCGGTCATGATGGTCGCGGGGTTGGAATTAACCAGCGCCACCTCGTAACCTTCCTGGCGGAGCGCGCGGCAGGCCTGCGTGCCCGAATAATCGAACTCGGCCGCCTGGCCTATGACAATCGGCCCTGAGCCTATGATTAAGATTTTCTTTATGTCTGTGCGTTTGGGCATCTGTCAACAAAGGCCTTAAATGGCCGGGGAAGCTCTATTCATCACAAAAGATTCATGGCATTATACACAGGCAAGAGTCCCGGCACGAATCGCCCTTCGCAATCCCGACCCTGTCTGCCCGAAGAATGTAGTTGCAGCCAGTGCTTGTTGAAAACAGCTACAGAGAGGTGTCCCATATGTCTAAACTCAGCCTGTCAGCCTTTCTTATCTTAACCCTTCTTCTGGCCTTCAGCCTGGCTGCCGAGCCCACACGAAGCGCGATGTCGCGCGCGCCGAAGTTTTCCAGCGTCTATACAGACCTGAACCGGGATTGCAAGAGCGCGCTCACCAGGAAAGAAGAGAAGGAAGCAGAAGCCAGGGGCACAGATATACCCGAACGCTGTAAAGGTTATGGCGGATATTACATATTTGTAGGTTATAGCGCTACGACTTCCATGCTCGAAATCTCCAGAGAAGGCGAAGATAATTCTATAGGGCTTGGCATGTTTCCACTTAACTACATTGACGAGAAGGGGAAAAAGATAGAGTGGCGTATGGCTGACGGTAAACCTTTCGCTGTTATCTATCGCGTCTCCATATACAGCGACGATGTCCCGTCAAGCGAAGAGATGTTCGACCCCAAATACAAGGAGGGCGAGAAGATGAGAATCAGAGGGCTCAAAGGCTATGAGTATATTGCTGGAGAGATTGATGCGAAGACGCCAGACGCCAACCTCAAGGCCAGAGAGCTAGCCGACAACGCCTTTTTAAAAGGGCGCGCCGATTACGAAAAGCGTTGACGAGTGATAAGTGACAAGCAAGAAGTAGAAAGGCCGCCCTATAATCAGAGCGGCCTTTCTTTTCACTTGTCACTTATCACTCGTCAA
>DASVVZ010000487.1:0-6403 GCA_036389875.1 Pyrinomonadaceae bacterium | reverse complement strand
CTCCACACAATAAAGTCTCAAATTCCAAGCCCGGAATCCCAGGTCGAAAAACTCTTTCTTTCGACTCAGAGACTCGCGGGCTCGGGATTTGGGACTTTCTCCATCATTGTACGTCCAGACGTACGGAGAAGCTGCCACTGTTGTCCCTGTAATCGTCGTCGTTGACCATCAGGAACAGGCGGCCGTCAGCCGGAGCCGTAAAAGTATTCTGGCTCCCTACGTAGAACGGCCTGCTTCTCTGTCCGTTGCGCATCTGTATGTAGCCGACGAGCGCGCCCCCGCCGACATCAGTCACAGGATAATTCTGCCTGAGTGTGTATGACTCGCTGCGGCCTTCCGGCGACACAGCGCCTGCGCGCGTGTTGGCCAGGACAGAGCCCGTGGCGCTAATCATCACGCGGTCGCCGCGCCTCAGCTCAAGCCCCGTGTCCGTCCCCTGTGAATCGCCGGGGATGACTATGACTCTCTCAGCCGAGCCGCCCCCGATAGCTCCGGTTCCGCCCTGCGATGTGTAAGTGATGCGAACGTCGAACTGGCCGCTATTGTCGCCGTAATTGTCGTCGTTGATAAGCAGGAAGAGCCGTCCGTCAGCCGGCGCGTTGAAGGTCTGCTGGCTTCCCACCAGAAACGGCTGCGAAGCCTGGCCGTTCGTCGTTCTTATGTAGCCTATGAGCGCGCCCACGCCCGCCTGCGCCACAGGATAGGTTCCAACGATGGAGCCTACGCCAACGCGCCCGCCGTCGGCCGAAACGACGCCTGCGCGCCGCCCCGCGGTGATGTTGCCGGACGCAGTGATGGTCACGGAGTCGCCCGTGCGAAGGTCAATCCCAGTATCTGTGCCGCGCGAGTTGCCGGGAACGCTGACCAGCTTCTCCTGTGACACGGGGCCGCTCGGATAGCTGGTGGACGGAGATGTTGTTCCCATGCCGCCGCTCGTCGTGCGCCGCCTGATGGGGCCTGCGCCTACAGTGCCGCCCGTTCCGAACGCGTCAAAATCATCGTCGTCATCCACGTTGTTATTGCGACGACCTGAAGCCCCGCGCCCGCCGCCAAGCTCGATCTCCCTGCGCACCTGAGCGCTGAATGAGCCTCGCGCGTCCTGATACTCGCCGCGATTGACGGTCAGGTAAAGTCGCCCGTCACGGTCTGCCTGAAATTCGCGGGTCGCGCCTATCTCCGTGATAGGCGCGTTCGGGTCTGTGCCGATGGTGGCTATAAGTACGCCTTCGGCTGCGCGCGGCAAGGGAGCGTTCGGGTCTGTCGAGCGCAAGCCCGCGGGCGAGATGCGCGCACGACCGGCGTAGATGGTTCCAGTGGCTGTAATCTGTATGCGCTGGCCGCGCCGCAGGTCTACGCCCGTGTCAATCCAGTTAGGCCCAAGCGTTACCTCAACGTTGCGCGTTACGAAGCGCGCTTCGTCAAGGTTACGTCCCTCTATCTCTATGCGGTCTATGTCACGCGGGCGCAGGTAAGCGATTTCACCGGCCTGAATAGTCTGGGCAGCGTTATTGCCCGAAGTAATCTGTGTCTGCTGGTCTACGCGAACGGCGAAGCGCCCGCCTATGTAGCCCAGCACCGTGCCGCGAATGCTCCGGCCGTCACGAAGGTAAACGGTGTCGGCCATAGCGGCCGTCGCAGCCATTATCAATATCAGTAGAGCTAAAGCTAGTTTTCTCATTCCTCATGCTCCTTTGCTGCCGCTGGCCTTAGGAATTTATGACACAGGCTTACGCGCTGTCTGCGTCAGCTTGCCTCAGGCCATGCGAATAGCATTTCAGGTTATATGATTCGGTTTTCGATTATTGCTCTTAATAAGCGCCATGCCGCTTTCCGGGGAACAGTAGAGAGTTACAAAAGTCCGTAAGTAACGTTGGCAAGAGGCATGCCACGCGGGCAGCTTCAGTAAAAGCCCCTGTCGTCTTTGCTCAAAAAGAGAGGCGCTGGTGAGCGGAGCACGAAAGAGCGTATCAGCGCAGTACACAATCCCTCTAAAGCGAACATAAAAAAGCGGGTGATAGCCCTCAGTGGCTCACCCGCTTCTCTTTTATCTTTCGTCCGACCTGACTAGACTTTAACGAACACAATCAGTAGGGCGAAGAGCACCAGCGACTCTATGAGCGCCAGGCCGAGAATCATCATGGTCTGTATGCGACCGGCAGCGCCGGGATTGCGCGCAGCGCCTTCCACGGCAGCCGAAGCTATGCGGGACTGGCCGATAGCGCCGAGGCCCGCTGCGATGGCGAAGCCGAAGCCTGCCGCCAGCTTCGCATACTTGGCCACGCTGGACTCGTTATCTGCCGCGACCTGTGAAGCCTGCGCCAGCGCCGGAGCCGCCGCCATCAACAGCCCCACGACGGTAAAGAACAGAAATCTAACTTTTCTCATTTTCGTTTTTCTCCAATAGGGCCGAATCAAAAATTCGGCTCTGCAAAGGCAAAGCGTGTGTCGGAGATTTTTGGAAGAAAGCTTCGGAACCGGTTGGAGCCTGCGGTTATTATTTCGCCTTTGGCCCGGTATTCGCCGCCCCTCTTACAACGGCGCTCCAGCAACTAAGGACTTCGGATGACCCTGACTTATAAAACGGCCCCCGCCTGTGGCTTCCTATACTTACTCCTAAAAAATCCCTCCCGCTTTGACCGGGGTTAATAGTTTAGCGCCCTGACGCGGCAAGCGGCCGGGGCGCGGCTTACGGATAAAGCCAAAGTATTAAGCCGGTACTACCAGATTGTCGTCCGCGTAAGCCGTATCATCTTCATGATGATGGTGTCCGTGCTCGTCATGCGGCGGGTGCGACACTTCACTCAGATAGACCATGGAAAGCAGTACGAACACGAAAGTCTGTATGAACGCCACGAACAGCCCCAGGGGCATCAGCAGCACTGGCACCAGCCAGTTGGTGATGCCCGGAAACAGGTTCGCCATGTTTGCCGCGACCGCTTCATCCGCGAACATGTTGCCGAAGAGACGCAGGCCCAGGGAGAGCGGGCGCACGAAGTTACCCACCAGCTCAATCAGGAAGATGAGCGGAGCAATCCACCAGATGGGGCCGGCCCAGTGCTTCAGGTGATTCAGAATCCCGTTCTCTTTAATGCCTACGTAGTTATAGTAGATGAAGCTTGAGAGGCCGAGCGCGAACGTGACGCTCGTGGCGGCAGTCGGCGACACGAAGAGTGGGAAAAAGCCCATCAGGTTAGAGACCAGAATCAGCACGCCGAAGGTTGCGACCACGGGGAAATACTTGACGCCGTGCGGCCCGACTATGTCGACGAGCATGGCGCGTACCGCGAGCACGCCCGCTTCCAGAGTCTGCTGGCCGTTGGCGGGATCGTCCTCAGACAGCTTCCCTTTCAAAATCCAGATGAGTGTGACGCTCAGTATGGCAGCGATGATGAACATCACCGTGTACCAGGGAATAGCGTTCTCGGCCGTGTAGGGGCCGAAGACCGCTTCGGGCGTCGTGTGAAAAAAGCCGAAGAACTTTTGCCAGAACGGGTAGGTGACGGCCATCTGGAACCTGTGCACGGGCTCGCCCAGATAGTGATTGACCATCTCCACGATGATGGGCACGTGATGCTCAGCGCCTTCCGCAGCCTTCTCCGCTGCCTTGCCCGTTGCTTCCGGATTATCTGATAACCAGAACATCGCTTCAGTTTTCCTCTCGATAACGAATGGCGAAATAAAGTTGTGTGAAAGCCTCTATCATGATGGCTGCGGCGAAGGAGCAGAGCCCCGCGAGCGTAGCTCCTATGGAAACGAGATTAAAGGTGTAGGCCGAAGCCACGACCGCCGCTATGACAAAGTAGCGCAGGACGTAGCGCGCCGCGCCGAATCTGGGGCGGTTGCCCGACCGAGCCGCGCCGCTAAAGACTGCGCTCAAAGAGGTGCGCAGCCAGTGATGATTGAAGAACGCCAGCACGCCTCCGAGTATGAGACCCGTGGTAACGCGCCATGGCGCGAAGATGAGGCTCGCCAGAACGGCTACCGCAATCGAGACGGCCATGCCGCGCAACAAGCGCCGCTCAAGGCCAACATCCTCGCGGCCATCGTCCACGAACACACCCGTCCCGGCACTGTTTAAGATTTCACTCATGAGCAAAGCTGAAGATTTTACACGCTGGCAAGCGTCGTTGTCGAGCGGCGGCGACTGAGGCGGGCTGGCCGCCTGAAGCCGGATTTAAAGGCTCCGGCTTAATCCAGCTTTGAGGTCAGGCGCACGAACTCATAAAGCCCCAGTGCCGACCCGACCACTATGCCCGCCACCATCAGCCACGGGCTGGTATTGAGCCAACGGTCAAGCAGCCAGCCCAGGCCAAGCAGCGTCGCCACGGTAAAAAAGAGCGACAGCGCCGCCGCATAAGCTATCCCGCTCCGGCGATTCTCGCTTTCCTTCTCTTCATCCATAAAAGCAGTTTTTAGTTTTCAGTTTTGAGTTTTCAGTAAAAAGCAGACTTGTCTTCTTGCTGAAAACTGGAAACTCAAAACTGTTCTCACCATTTACCGCGAAGGGCATAGTTTTTGGGGGCTTCGTAAAGGAGCGCGCGGCGAGAGTGGCGCATGGAGTCGTGTATGAAGCAGACGTGCGTGCACCAGCAGGCGGCACCGCCGTCAATCGCTTTCAGCTCCGATTCTCGCCCGCTGGATGCCCAGAGCGCGCTGAAGTCGTAATCATAATCGCGCAGCGTGCCGAATTTCTCCCGCAGCTCGCATGCGCGCACATCGCCGTTGTAATCGATGACGGCTATGGTCTCGCCAGCCGTGCAGGGGAAAGGCCACGGGCTTGGCTGGCCGAAATTTTCGTGCTGCGTGCGGTAGTGGGTGGCGATGGTGCCGACGTAGGCCAGCGTCTTTACAAAGCGGCGCGCGGCGTCGTCTGTAGCGAACATGCGCCCGCCGTAACGCTCGGTCAAACGCGCGGCGTGGGCGTAAATTCCCGGCAGCGCCCCGGCCGGAACATCTTTTATCTCATCTCCGACTTTGGTTTCGCCGCGTATGATGTTGAAGTAATGGCCGTCCAGACGGAAATTACGCCAGAGGTAATCGGAAAGCTTCTCAATCTCAGTGTAGTTCCCGGCGCAGACCACAGTATTGACGTTGAGGCGGAACCGCTCCGTATACCTCTCTTTCAAGGGATAGAGCGCACGAATCGAATCGAGCGTCTTTTCCCAGTTGCCCGGCACGCCGCGTATGCGGTCGTGAGTTTCGCCGTAGCCGTCCAGCGCTACGTTCAGATAAAGGTCGAGCTGCGGGTGACTGGACAGAGCGTGCTCGACCAGCTCAAAGACGCGCGACTTTATGAGCGCGTTCGTGGGGACGATTAGACGGCGGACTCCGTTGTTGTGAACGAAGAGGTCAACTATCTCATTCACGTCGCGCCTGAGCGTGGGCTCGCCGCCCGACAGCCACAGGTCTGTAATCGGCTGCATGGTGCGGGACACGCGCTCTATCTCGTCAAAGGTCATGTCGCCTGGACGATTCAGCTCAGCATGATAAAAGCAGGTCTGGCAGAAGGCGTTGCAGCGAGAGGTGACAAACAGTATAAGGGTGCCGAGCACGCGCTCGCGCCTGGTTGAACGGATAAGCTGGTAAAGCTGTGCGGCCCTGTTAGGCATATCGCCCCTGGCTCCACTGGATTGAGATTGAACGCGAAGGATGATGACATCTTCCGGTCTTTATTTCAATCGCTCTAAATCCTGCGCGCTTCTTCGGCGCTCTCCGACGGCCCTCTATGAGAAGGTGAATGGTCATACGCATCGTACGTGATAAGAGTTTCTGTAGGAGAGCGCAATTCGTAGGTGATGCCGCGCCAGTTGATGCGGCTCGAAACGGCCGCGGCGAGCGCGTTGTAAAGAAAGAGCGAGGTCGCAAAGGGCCACAGAAAAAGCTGAGATAAGGCGTCCCTCTGAAGCAAGGGCCTGTGGCCGGGAAGCGCCAGATTGACTGCGCGCCAGCGAAGCCAGGCTTTCCAAGCGCCCAGCAGGTAAACGACCGCCAGCAGCAGAAGCGGCCACGCGTAAGTCAGTCCCAGCGCGGCGCGCGCAATCACCAGCGCGATGCCCCCGAAGAAGGTAGGGACGAACAGCAGGCCGGAGATGAGCACGGCTTTCCAAAGATGAGGCGCGTAGACGCGCGTAATCTTCATCTGCCGCGTGGTGAATTCAAAAAGCTCCGGGAAGCTACAGTCTTCGAGCGAAGGCGTCAGACACGCCGGAACAAAGTGTATCGGCAGGCGCGCACTTTGCAGAGCGCGCGTCATGGCGAAATCATCCGAGAGCGCACCGCGCCAGCGTTCAATCATGCCCAATTCTTCAAAGGTCTCGCGCCGTATCGCGGTCGAGCCTCCCCAGCAAAAATTCTTCTCCCTGTCGGCGCCGAGCGCGGACGCGATGGACGCGTTCCAGGCAGA
>DASVVZ010000486.1:0-2208 GCA_036389875.1 Pyrinomonadaceae bacterium | reverse complement strand
GTTCCTGACACGCCATTCGGCCTTTTTGCCTACATGAGAGAAGCCGCCGGTGTTACCTAAATTAAGCTGATGCTTTGAGCCGTTGGGAGCTATGACGGTGATGGTTTGCCTGAGGTCGAAATCCTCCAGTATTAACTTATAGCCGGCCATGCCCGGGCACTCCAGCTTTGCGTAAGCGCCCTCCACCTGCGTCTTGACCGTTCTGCACTTTTCCGAAGAGATATCGGTGTAGATACTCTGAACTGCCTGTGCGGGGGTTGTTGCTGCGCAGACTGAAATCAGAAGCGCCGCGCATAACAGCAACATTAGTCGCATTCCTGTGTTCTCCTTTGTCCTATGGTCCTGCTTAATAAAGATTACCCTCGCGCTTGCGGCCGGTGTAATCGACGTAAACGACCTTGAGGTCTGTGTAGAAATCCAGCGCCGTGGAGCCCTGCTCGCGGTCGCCTATGCCCGTCGCCTTGATCCCGCCGAAGGGGACGTGCGCCTCGCCGCCCGTGGTGGGCGAGTTGATGTGGGTCATGCCGGTCTCGATTTCGTCTACGAAGCGGAAGATGCGCGAGGCGTCCGACGAGAAGATGGATGAAGAGAGACCATATTCGGAGTCGTTCGCCACCCGTAGTGCTTCGTCGAAATCCCTGACGCGCAGGACGGAAAGTACTGGCCCGAAAATCTCTTCGCGCGCGATGCGCATGTCGGGCGTGACATGATCGAAGACTGTGGGCTGAACGAAGTAGCCTTTATCAAGACCGTTTCCGGTCGCACGCTCTCCGCCGCACATTAGCTGCGCCCCGTCTTCCCTGCCAATATCTATGTAGCTCAGCACGGTCTTGAATTGATTCTCGTCAACGCTTGGGCCAATGTCGGTTTGAGGGTCGGAGCCTGCGCCTATCCGAAGGCTGTTGGCACGCTCGACCAGCCGCTCGACGAAGCGGTCTGCGACTTCGTTGATGACAATCGCCCGGCTGGTGGCAGTGCAGCGCTGGCCCGTAGAGCCGAAGCCGCCCTGCACCGTTGATTCGACTGCTAAATCCATGTCGGCGTCTTCCAGCACTACGACGGGATTCTTGCCGCCCATCTCACACTGAACCTTGGCGCCCCTGCGCGAGACCTCTTCGTACAGGCGTATGCCTATCTGGTTGGAGCCCGTGAAGGAGACGGCCTTGACCGCAGGGTGATTGATGATCTCGTCGCCCGCTTCGGAGCCGGAGCCTATGATTAGATTGAGGACGCCGCGCGGAAGGCCAGCCTCTTCGAAAATCTCCACGATGCGGATGGCGGTGGCGGGCGTCAGGCTGGCCGGCTTGAAGACGACAGTGTTTCCGGCTACGAGCGCGGGCGCAATCTTCCAGACGGGGATGGCCACGGGAAAATTCCAGGGGGTCACGACAGCCACCACGCCCAGAGGCTGCTTGATGGTGTAGGCGAAATTGGACGGCAGCTCCGACTGGATCGTCTCGCCGTTCATGCGGCGCGATTCGCCCGCGCAGAACTCTGTTACGTTAATTGAGCGCTGAAGCTCGCCGCGAGATTCCGAGATGGTCTTGCCCTCTTCGCGCGTCAAAAGCTGCGCCAGCTCCTCTTTATGCTCTTCCAGCAGGCGCGCGGCGCGTGCAATGATGCGCCCTCTTTGCGGGGCGGGCGTAGAGCGCCACGTGCGAAAGGCTTCGTGCGCGGCTTCGACAGCGCTGCGCGCTTCTTCACGCGTAGCCTGCCGGATGGTTCCCAGCAGATCGTCGGTGTTCGCCGGATTAATATTCTGAGCGGTTTTGGAGGAAGAGGACTCTGCCCATTCCCCGTTGATGAAATTGCGATAGATAGCCATAGCTTTCCGGCCTGACCCTGTAAGCCTTTTCCTTAGAGAGAAGATTTTGAAAAGCTTTACGGTTTATTGAACCGTTAAAGATGAGTGCGCCCGGCTTTACATCTTTTCGGATTATAGGGCGAGCGCCCCTCGTGCGTGTGGTATCCCCAAGCAGCCAGTAATATATCATAGCTCGCTTTTTTGCACCCTTATTTTCTATGAGCCTTCCGGCAAGATTTCGCCGGATTTCTCTTTTTCAGCGATTAACATTTCGCCCCGTCGAACGTCTTATAAAGTGAAACTCACCCCGTTCAGTCCTGAAAGACAAATATTTGCTGAGGAGGCAAAAAGGCTTATGAACCGAACCGTTGCCGCGCTCTTCTGCCTGCTGCTGTTTACGGCGC
>DASVVZ010000485.1:0-8693 GCA_036389875.1 Pyrinomonadaceae bacterium | reverse complement strand
GCAGATTGATAGCGCTCTTCGCGCCGCTTTCTGAGCGCCTTCATGACGATTCGCTCAAGCTCTTCGGGCGCGCCGGGTCTGGCATCCCTCAGAGGCGGCGTGTCGTCCTCAAGTATGGAGACGATCGTGTGGCTGCTGGTTTCGCCATCGAAGGGAGCGCGACCCGCGAGCATCTCGTAAAGGACTATGCCGAAGCTCCAGATGTCCGTGCGGGCGTCTACAACAAGACCGCGCGCCTGCTCCGGCGACATGTACTGCACCGTTCCCATGACCGCGCCGGAATCGGTCTTGAGAAGCGGGCGAGTGGGCGTGTCGCCGCCATCGCCGCGCCAGTCGGCGGCCAGCTTCGCCAGCCCGAAGTCGAGCACCTTCACGTAGCCGTCCGAGCGCACCATTATGTTCTCGGGCTTGATGTCCCGGTGAATGATGCTTGCCGCGTGCGCGGCTTGCAGGGCAGATGCTATCTGGACGCCTATCTCCAGAGCATCTTCTATACGCATGCCCTCTTTGGGAATGTGACGGCGCAGAGTCTCGCCTTCTATGAACTCCGTGACGATGAAGTGGCGAGAGTCGGCTTGTCCCATGCCGAAGATGGTGAGGATGTTCGGATGATTCAGAGCTGAAGCCGCGCAGGCTTCGGTCTCAAAGCGCCGCAGGCGGTCCGTGAACTGGCTGAAAGAGCCGGGCAGGACTTTGAGCGCGACGCTGCGCCCCAATTTATTATCCCTTGCCAGATAGACTTCGCCCATCCCGCCGCGACCGATCTTTTTCAGAATCCTGTAATCACCTATGACCTGCCCTTCACTGAGAGAGTCCGGGTCGTCCGCCAGCAGCTGCGCTGCGGCCTCAAAGGCGGGCGAGTCTATGAAGTTGCCCGTCCGCTCGTGAGAGGCAATCAGCGATTCGACTTCGCGCCTGAGAGAAGCATCATTTGAGCAGGCTTTATCCAGAAAGCGGGCGCGCTCCTCGGGCGCGACCTCAAGCGCCGCGTGAAAAAGCTCCTTCACCTGATTCCACTGCTCAGGGCTCATGGCATTCGGCGTCCTACCTGAGGTCTGTAATCATGACGGCCTCGCGTATGACCGTGGCGCGCGTGCAGAGTAGCAGGCGCCCGTCGCGCGAGTATGCGAAATCATTTATCAGGCTCTCTTTGAAGTCTGTAATCTTCTGGGGCGGCCCGCCGTCAACCGGCTGCTTCCAGATGTTCGAGACGTTGTCGTTCATCTGATTGTATAGAAGAGCGCTGCCGTCCCGCGTCCACTGCAACACGTCCCGGGTCGTAGGGTTCCCGGTATACTCGAAAACTTTGACGGGCTCGCCGCCTTCAAAGGGAAAGATGGCAATTTTGCGAAACAGGTCGTTGGACGGATTCGGAGAGTCGCTGTAGAAGACGGCAACCCAACGCCCGTCGGGCGAAACCACAGGGCGATACGAAGCCTTCTCAAAGATCCCTGTGGGTGAGCCGCCGTCAACCGCAATCTTCCATATCCTTTGCGGGCCTCGCGCGCCCGAGGTAAAGACCACATAACGACCGTCGGGCGTAAAAGATGCGTTGACGCCGTACATGCCTTTGGTAAGCTGCACTGGATTGCCGCCGTCCATGTTTATGCGCCACAGGTCTACGGTGGAGGCGCGCGTGGAAGTGAAGACAATGTAGCGACCGTCGGGCGAGACGGCGGGCTCTATGTTCTGGCCTGCGCCGCCCGTCAACTGCTTACGATTCGTCCCGTCAGCGTTCATTATCCAGATGTCCCAGACGCCGCCCGTCTCCGTAGAGTAGACCACACGGCCATCCGGGGTAAACGCCAAGCCGCCGCGCGAGCGTATAGGCGCAATCTGCCGCGCCCGTGCAGCGTCGCCCTCAGGCGCAGACCACAGGTTGGCAACCTCGCTGACAGAAGATGTCACAAGCCGCGTGGCGTCTGCCGTCATGCTCAGGCCCCTGTAGTTGATGAGGTCGTTCGTGATGCGCCGCAGCTCGCCTCCGGGATAAGAGACGAACCAGACCTGGCCGGGCAGGGACGGCGTCAGAAGGTCCGAGCCTATGAAGACCAGCCCACTCATGTCCCTGAGCCACTCTATGCGGCCAAGCTGCGTGAAGCCCGCCTGACTCAAACGCTTTTCCGAGCCGTCTTTGACATTAAAAGCCGAGAAGCCACCGTAAGGCGCTGAGATGTAGACGGCGCAGGCTATCCACTCTCCGTCGGGAGACCACGACGGGCCTGTAAAGTATATGGGATAAAATCTCTCGGGCCGCCTGCGAACCGCGAGCACGCGCTCGGAGCCGCCGTCTCTGTCCGCGATGATGAGCGCGCTCTCTTCTCTGGAGGGAAACGCGCCGCGCACAAATGCCAGGTGCCTGCCGTCCGGAGAGAAAGAAACAGCACTGTCTATGTCGTCAAGCACCTTAACGGAAGCGCCTCCGAGCACGGGCATTCTGTAGAGCGTGCTTGCGCCTTCGTCACGGCTTCTGAGGATGTAATAAAGCTCTTTGCCGTCGCGCGAAAAAGTTATGCCCCAGATGCGCGCGTACGAAGGCGGGACAATCAAAGTATCGTTGGAGGCCGAGACCTGCCTGAGCCACAGGCTGTGCTGCTCGCGGTCGCTGATGGAATAGACAAGATAGTTCCCGTCGGGCGAGATGGCCGAGTATATAACGTTGCGCGACGAGGTAAGCTGAGTGATGTTTATCTTATCAAAAGGCGGAGCGCTCTTTTTCACCCAGAGGAATCTGTAGGCGCTCGCCGCTATGGCCGCCGAAGCCACGAGCGCCAGCACGCATGCCAGAGCAAGCGCCAGACGCCGCCGCTTCTTAATCGTCCCGGCTCCTATTTCGACGCTCGCGTTCGTATCCACAGCCGCGATTGTTTTAGTCTCTAGCGGCGCGCTCTTTCCGGGCTGGCTGCCCTTCGTGAACTGGTCGCTTCTCTCCGTAGAGACATGCACAGAAGGATTTGAGTCCGGCGCGACGGACGCCTCAAGCTTTGCCTCGAACTCCAGCTCTTCTCGCAGGCGCTTGAGGTCAACCAGCAGTTCTCTTGCGGTTTGAAAGCGCTCGTCCCGCTCTTTTCTCAGCGACTTGCGTATTATCCATTCAAGCTGTACGGGCGCGTCCGTCCTTATTGAAGAGAAGCCCGGAGGCTCGCGCTCGATTATGGCGGCGAGCACGTCCGTCATCGTCGGCCCCTCGAAAGGCGCGCGCCCGGCTATCATCTCGTAGAGCACGCAGCCCACGCTCCAGATGTCCGTGCGAGCGTCAACAGCGAGGCCGCGCGCCTGTTCCGGCGACATGTACTGCACCGTCCCCATCACTATGCCCGGATGGGTGTTGCTCAGCAGCTTTGTAGAGCCTTCAAGATTTACGCCCCGCGGCTGCTCTACCAGTTTGACCAGGCCGAAGTCCAGAACTTTTACTATCCGGTCTCGCCGGAGCATTATGTTCTCCGGTTTTATGTCGCGGTGAACGATACCGGCCTCGTGCGCAGCCTGTAGCGCGGAAGCAATCTGAATGCTCACGTCCAGGACATCATCCAGTTCCAGCCCGGACTGCATACGCTCTCTCAGGGTCTGGCCTTCTATGAACTCAGTGGCTATGAAGTGCAGGCCGTCGGACTCTCCGATTTCGTATATGGTCAGGATGTTCGGATGATTGAGGGCGGAGGCCGCGCGGGCTTCGCGCCGGAATCGCGAGAGGCGGTCAGCGTCTTCAGTCCACTCTACGGGCAGAAGCTTCAGTGCGACCTTGCGGTCTAATTTTGTGTCTTCGGCCAGGTAGATTTCACCCATCCCTCCGCGCCCGAGCAGGCTCACGATCCTGTAATGACCAACGAGCCTCCCCGTCATAACCTCAAGCTCTTCCATCGCCAGCAGCTCAGCCGCCGCCTCGTAAGCCGGGGCGTCGAGAAAGCTCCCCCTTTGCTCGTGAGACGCAAGCAGCGAGAGAACCTCCTCGCGCAGCGAGTCGTCGCCGTTGCAGGCCGAGGCCAGGTAGACCCCGCGCTCGGCAGGCTCCCGCTCAAGCGCCGAATGAAACAGCTCCTTTACCTGTTGCCAGCGATTAATCGTTAACATGCGATATTACCAGCCCTAAAAACACTTACTGATTATTAACGCGGAGGGCGATTGTGAAATCCCTCAAATGATTACGAAGAGTCTGTCAGGAGAGTTCGCGCCTGAGCCAGGCGCGCGCCAGCGTCCAGTCGCGCTCGACCGTGGCGTGTGAGATTCCAAGGACTTCCGCCGTCTCTTCAATCGTCAAGCCTCCGAAAAATCGCAACTCGACTATGCGCGCCTGCTGCTCGTCGATTGCCGCCAGCTGGTTCAAGGCTTCGTGCAGCGCCAGCAGGTCTATGTCGGGCTTTTCCGCAATCCGATCCAGGTGGCTCAAGGATAGCTGCTGCTGGTCTGAGCCGCCGCGTTTCTGAGCCTGTTTGACGCGCGCGTGGTCAACAAGTATGCGGCGCATCAGCTGGGCCGCGACGCCGAAGAACTGCGCGCGGTTTTGCCAGCGGGCGTGACGCTGGTCGACCAGCTTCATGTAGGCTTCGTTGACCAGAGCAGTAGGTTGCAGCGTATGCCCTGCGCGCTCACGCCTCAGATAACTGCTGGCGAGCCTTCGCAGCTCGTCGTAAACCACTGGCATCAGCTTATCCAGAGCCGACTGGTCACCGTTGTTCCAGTCAACCAGCAGTTGTGTGACGCCTTCTGGCGGCTGCATCCGATATCTCTCCCGTATAAAAGTGCTGCTTTCCTTAGCTCATAAAGATTCTACTCCAAAATTTTCCGCTCCGTGAGGGAATTCCTGCGCCGCTTACGCGTTACCAAGCAGAGGGGAATTTGAGAGCGAAATTGAAAGGGTAGGCCCCCGCCAATTGATGCGCCGACCCAAAGGAAAAAGGTGACAAGCCGCGCGAAGGCTTTAAGAGCATGCGGCTGAGAGTCGAAGGTAACAAATTTTGGAGGTTGTCATGAAAAGAGAGATTTTGAAGTCGCTTGTAGTTGTAATGCTGGCAGTATCATTTGTGAGCTTGACCGCGCAAGCCCAGTCCGCAAGCCAGTTGCAGGCCAACATCCCGTTCAGCTTCGTCATAGGAAGCCAGACTCTTCCGGCTGGCGAGTACACCATCAGATACGTCAATCAGGATTCAGGCAAGAGCGCGCTTCTCTTCAAGAGCGTGGACGGCCGCACGAGCCGCATCGTCAACATGAATACGATGCAGAGCAGCCGCGCTCAGATGAAAGCGAGCCTCGTCTTCAATCAGTATGGCGACAGCTACTTTCTCTCGGAGGTCTGGACGGGCTCTGACCAGTACGGATTGAGCCTGCCGAAGTCTGGCGCTGAGCGACGTATGAAGAACGGCGAGTTGTCCGGGCTCGAAGCAAAGCGCGTGACCGTTGCGCTCAACGCCGGTCGGTAGCGGCAGGCTTGGAAGTTGGGGAACTCCTCAAGTTGCCGAAACTAAGGCAAAGGGCGCAACCACAAAAGCCACACACTGCAATCAGCAGTGTGTGGCTTTCTCATTCCCGCGCACCTTCAACCGCTACTGCCAGCTGCGCCCATTCTTCCAGCGCCAGTGTTTCGGCTCGGCGCGATTCTTCAATAGAGGCCGCCGACAGGACTCTGCCGTCACCGCCCGCGCGCTCTATGGCAGAGCGCAAATCCGCCGGCGCGTGTCGAAGATTGTTAAGAATCGTCTTGCGGCGCTGCGCGAACCCGGCGCTCACGATTCGCCACAGGAGCCTTTCGTCAACGGCTTCGACTTTCATACTCCGGCGCAGGCGCAGGCGTATGACCGTGCTCCAGACTTTCGGCTGCGGGCGGAACGAGCCGGGCGCGACATCAAAGAGAGCTTCCCCGTCGCAATAGGCCTCTACCAGCACGGAGAGATAGCCGCGTTCGCTCGTGCAAGGCGGCGCTGTCATGCGCTCCACGACTTCGCGCTGAAGCATCAAGACCAGTTCAGTCAAACAGCCTCGCTCCTGAATCAGCTTTTGCAGTATCGCCGTGGAGATGTAGTAAGGAAGATTGGCTATCACGCGCGCACGCGTGTCCGGTTGTATCAGGGCGCAGAAATCCACACCGAGCGCGTCCGCCTGAACCAGTGAAAAGTTCCCGTGCGAGCCGAATTTCTCTTCGAGCACCGGGAGCAGCTCGCGGTCAAACTCAAGCGCGATGAGCCGGCCCGCTCTCTCAACCAAATGGGCAGTGAGCGCCCCGCGCCCAGGCCCAATCTCTACCACGGTCTCGCCAGGCTGCGGGTCGAACGCATCGATTATGCGCGCAATCACACGGCCGTCCGCGAGAAAATTCTGTCCGAGCCCCTTTTTCGCACGCGGGAGAGATAAAGACGGCGCGGCCGATATACTTCTCTTCCTCATCCTTCATCCCTGCTTTTCCGGATAGCCCGTAATCTCAAGGTCTAAGGCGTCGGCACGCGTCTCCACATCTCTCAGCCTGTAGGCGTCCGATATCTTCTCCGCACCCACGCCTGCGACGGCGGGCGTCGCGTCGCGCCCGCCTATAATCACAGGAGCTATGAAGAACGTGACCTTGTTGACGAGCCCGCTATCCAGAAAAGCCCCTGCGACATTTGCGCCGCCTTCAACGAGCAGGCTTTGCAGAGAGCGCTCCGCCAGCTTCGCCAGAACCGCCTGAAGATTTCGCCCGCCCTCGTCGTCCCGGATTATCTGCGCGCCGCCGGACTCAAGCAGCCTGGCCTTCTCCGTGTCGGCACGCTTTGAAGTAAACACAATGAGCGGAAAGTCACGCGCAGTTCTTGCCAGTTGTGATTGGTGAGAAACCTTCAGTCCTTCGTCAAGCAGCACCCGCACGAGCGGGCGTCGCCGCTTTAATCCGGAGCGGTCCGTGAGAAGCGGGTCGTCCGCAAGCGCAGTGCCCGCGCCTATGAGAATCGCGTCGTATTCGCGGCGCAGCTCGTGTACGCGACTCCGTGCCGCTTCATTCGTGATCCAGCGCGAGTCGCCCGTGCGCGTGGCCGTGCGGCCGTCGAGCGATACGGCCAGCTTCAGATGAACGAAGGGCCGCCTCTGGCGCATGAAGTGGATATATTTTTCGTTGAGTCGCTCGGCCTCGCTCGCCAGAACCCCTGTTCGAACTTCCAGCCCGGCGCGGCGAAGATGTGCCAGTCCTTTGCCAGAGACCTGCGGATTCGGGTCTTCAATTGAAGAGACGACGCGCCTGATTCCGGCATCTATCAGCGCGTCCGTGCAGGGAGGCGTGCGGCCATGATGCGCGTGCGGCTCAAGAGAAACGTAAGCAGTCCCGCCCCGTGCGCGCTCGCCTGCATCTTCAAGCGCCAGCGTCTCGGCATGCTTGACCCCATCGTAAAGATAGAAGCCTTCGCCCGCGACTTCGCCCTCACGGTCAACGATGACGCAGCCGACCAACGGGCTGGGGCTCACCTGTCCCTTGCCGCGCGTCGACAACTCAAGCGCGCGGCGCATCATACGCTCATCAAAGTTTGGGACTTCGTTATTCAAACAGGCTGTTGACGTATTGCTCCGAATCGAAGACGACCAGGTCATCAACCTTTTCGCCTATGCCCGCGTAGCGAATCGGCAGGTTAAGCTCTTTGGCTATGGCGACGGCGATGCCGCCTTTGGCTGTGCCGTCCAGCTTTGTCAGGACTATGCCGGTCACGCCCGCGACTTTGAGAAATTGCCGCGCCTGTTCGAGCCCGTTCTGACCCGTAACAGCGTCAATCACGAGCAGCGTTTCGTGCGGCGCGCCTTCAACTTCGCGCCCGGCAACGCGCTTCATCTTCTCAAGCTCGGCCATCAGGTTAGACTTGTTGTGAAGGCGGCCTGCCGTGTCTATGATGAGCACGTCGGAGTTTCTGGCCTTCGCTGCCTTCAGCGAATCGAAGAGCACGGCCGCCGGGTCAGTCCCCTGCTTCTGCTGTATGAGCGGCACGCCCGTTCGCTCCGCCCAGATGGCAAGCTGGTCAGAGGCAGCCGCGCGAAAAGTATCAGCCGCGCAGATGAGCACGTCGTTGCCTTCGGCCTTGATGCGCTGCGCCAGCTTTCCAATGGTAGTGGTTTTTCCTACGCCGTTGACGCCGACAATCATCATCACGTAAGGCGTGACGGATTCCGGCACGCTCGTCTCCGACTGCACGCCCTGCGATTCGGACGCTTTCAGGATATTCAGAAGCTCGGACTTTATGGCACTCTTCAGGGCGTCTATATCGTTAATCTGCTGGCGGGCAATTCCGCGCCGCACGCTATCCAGAATCGACACGGTGGTAGCAACGCCTATGTCGGCAGCAATCAGGGCCTCCTCCAGCTCGTCCAGCAGCTCTGCATCAATCTGCTTACGTCCCTGAAAGATGGTGTCAATCTTTTCCGAAAGCGATTCGCGCGTGGAGGCTACAGCGCGGCGAAAGCGCACCGCGAACTCCTGTTCGAGCGCGGCCTCTTCCGCCTGTAATTCCTCAATCGAACGGTCAAGGCCGAGGATCGAAGATGAAAAGGTGGAGCGCGAAGGCACGGGCTTCTGCACGGCCGGCTTCACGGGCTCAGCCGCGCTGGGAGCAGATGTGGCGGGCGGCGCGACCGGCTGCGGCCGCCCCGTCACGGAATGCGTCTCGCCCGCAGGCGGCGGTGTCGGCGCTCCGCCCGTAGGCGTCGGCTCAATGTGCGGAGCGCCAATTTGTAAGGCTGCGCTTTCCTGT
>DASVVZ010000484.1:0-2803 GCA_036389875.1 Pyrinomonadaceae bacterium | reverse complement strand
GTCGCCGCGGCCGCAGCCTTTGTGCTGCTGGCGCTAGGCGTCTTCAGCGTCATACAGCGTCAGGCAGGAAAGCAGTTCAATGATTCACAGTTTACGATGCTCAATCCCACATCGCCCGAACCGCCGGTTGAGGAGGCGGCTCCCCCTATCGGCTCAGGCGAGGTGAAACAGCCCGAGAGCGAGAAGCCCATGCCGGCCACAGAGCAGACCCCTAAGCGTACGCCTACGGAAACGCGCCGCCAAAACACCGGCAGGAGACGCGAAGCTTTCATCAACCAGCAGGAGCAGGTGGAAGGCTTGATGGCGAAGGAGCAGCTCATCAGGGCGCTTCAAATAACGAGCAGCAATCTTGATTTTGTACAGAAGCAGGTTCAGGGCGACGAGAAACAGGGCCCATCATCTTAAACCGAAGGAAGTATCAGCAGATGAAAGAAGCAGTCGTGAAATCTCTGGCTAACAGGGCCCGCAAGCTGGCCCTGGCCGCCGTCCTCTTAACCCTCGCATCCGTTATAGTGCAGGCGCAGGAGCCCGCGCGGTTGCAGCTGACGATGCTTGACGCTCTTGAACCGCGTGCGGATCAGACACTCAACATCACGATGGACGGTAAAGTCCTGCAACTCGCGCTCAGGTTTCTCTCGGACAAGAAGCCGAACGAGGCCAGGATAAAAGAGGCGGTGGCAGGAATACGCGGCATTTACGTCAAGAGGTTCGGCTTCGGCCAGGACAATCTCTTCACGGCCGCAGACGTAGAGCCCATTCGCTCGCAGTTGCGCTCTCCACTCTGGTCACAGCTAGTGGAAGTCAGAAGCAAGAAGGAAGGCCAGAACATAGATGTCTTCACGATGATAGAGGGCGGCAGGATTAACGGCGTCGCCATCATCGCTATGGATCGCAGGCAGGTCACGGTAGTCAACATAGTCGGCCCCGTGGACGTGGACAAGCTGACGGAGCTCAGGGGCAACTTCGGCATACCGGACTTCGTAGTTAACGGAGATAAAAAGTAAGGGGAGCGCTCGCCATGAGAAGGCACAGACTTTTCATACACGCACTTGTTCTGCTCACGATTCTCTCCCTGGGGTATTCCAGAGCGGAGGCGCAGAAGAGCGGCGGCAACGGCTTCGACGCCATCACCAGGCACCTGAAGACGCGTTATCAGGCCAGAAAGAAGAGCATACCCTTTCTCGGTCTTGCGAAGTTCGCCGTGCGCATAGTCAAGCCCGCCGGAGTCAAGAGCATCAACGTCTCCATGTTCGAAGACCTGAAGAACACGGGCGAGTTGACCGACAACGAATTGAGCGGCCTGATGCGAAACGCTCTGAGCGCGGAATGGCAGCCGCTCG
This sequence comes from Pyrinomonadaceae bacterium, assembly GCA_036389875.1. Classification (GTDB taxonomy): domain Bacteria; phylum Acidobacteriota; class Blastocatellia; order Pyrinomonadales; family Pyrinomonadaceae; genus JACVRN01. Next base: position 1,463 of record DASVVZ010000484.1, on the reverse strand, counting down.
TCAGCATGCGGCAGCGAAACGGCGACCAGGTCTACGTCTATGCGGCGGAGGCGGGCAAGGACGTGAAGCTCGCGGTGCTCGTCATCAACCAGCGCGAAGCCGTGCTCGCGCGCGTCAAGGTTGACCCGAACGCCCTCAGAAGATTTCTAGACGATCCGAAGATTCTGGGAATCTCGCTGGGCGATGACCGCGAGCAGCAGGCATTACAGTCAAATCAGAGTGAGACGGAAAAATAGAGAACGTAAGCGGAAGAGCAAACAGCCCGTAGCTTTTGTAACCTCAAAAGCTATGGGCTGTTTGCTGTTTACACTTTAACCGCCTTACCTCTCGTCAATCGGAACGTAAGGCACGTCTCTGGGCCCCGTGTATTCTGCGCGCGGGCGTATGATGCGGTTGTTGGCGTACTGCTCAAGTATGTGGCCCGTCCAGCCGGAGATGCGGCTGACGGCGAAGATAGGGGTGTAAAGCTCAAGCGGAATGCCCATCATGTAATAGGTCGAGGCGGAATAGAAATCCACGTTCGGGTACAACCCCTTCTCGCGCATGACCACCTCTTCGACCTTGCGCGACATGTCGTACCACTTGGTGGTTCCGGTCCGCTCTCCAATCTCTTTTGAGAATCGCCTGAGGTGTGTGGCGCGCGGGTCTTCCGTCCTGTAGACGGCATGCCCGAAGCCCATAATCTTTTCCTTGGTAGAGAGCGCGTTCCTGATGTAGCTCTCTACATTGTCCACCTCACCTATGGCCAGAAGCGTCTTCATGACGTTGGTGTTCGCGCCGCCGTGAAGCGGCCCGGAAAGAGCCGCAATCGCAGCCGTCACGGAGCCGTAGATGTCCGCGAGCGTTGCCGCGACCACGCGAGCCGTAAAGGTAGAAGCGTTCAGCTCGTGATCCGCGTGCAGAATCAGGCAGACATCGAAGAGGCGCGCGTCCTCATCCTTTGGCATCTCACCGCGCAGCATGTATAGAAAGTTGGTGGCTATGTTCAGCTCGGGCTTTGGCCTGACCGGCTCCCTGCCTTCCCTCAGCCGACCTATGGCCGCGACAATCGTAGGCAGTTGCGCGGTCAGACGCGTCGCCGTTCGCAAGTGGCCTTCGCTCGTCTGATCACGCGCGTCCCTGTCATAAAAATCGAGCGCGGAGACGACCGTGCGCAGCGTATCCATGGGCTCGGCGTCGGCGGGCAGCCGCCGCATCAAATCCAGAATCTCCCCGGGCAGCTCGTAGGACTGGCCAAGCTGACGTTTAAGCTCGTCCAGCTCCGCGCGTTTTGGCAGGCGGCCATGCCAGAGCAGGTATATGATCTCTTCAAAGGTGGAGTGCTGGGCAAGGTCGTGTATGTTGATGCCTTCGTAGATTAGCACGCCGCGCTCGCCGTCCACGTCGCCAATGGCCGTCGACGCAGCCACAACTCCGCGCAACCCGGCAGCGCTGGCCGTTCCCCCGGCAGTCTTCGTGTCGCT
>DASVVZ010000483.1:0-5496 GCA_036389875.1 Pyrinomonadaceae bacterium | reverse complement strand
AAGAGCGCTCAGGGATAACTCCAGCTACTACCTGCTGGCGTGGAAGCCGGAGGAAGAGCAGAGGGGCGGGAAGTTCCGAAAAGTAGAGGTCAGCATAAAGGGACGGCCGGAGCTTACGGTGCGGCTGCCTCGCGGCTATCTTGTGCAGGACGCGAGGCCGGAGGCGGGAGCCCGTAGTGAGAAGCCCAATGCGCCTGCGCCCAACAAGGGCGAAGCGGCAAAGACGGTCGACGCAGCTTTTCGTGAAGCCCTGACCTCTTTCGCGCCCAGGCGCGCCATCCCGACGCTGCTTTCCACTAGCTACCTGGACACGCCCAGCAACGGGACGTTGTTGACGGCCTCCGTGCAGGTGGCGCAGGCGGCGCTTCTTTACGGCGAGGACGGCAAGCAGCCTGCCGCCGTAGACATAGCGGGCGTCGTTCTCAACGACCAGGGCAAGCCCGCCACCAGCTTCAAGACGCGTCTTAACGTCAATCCGCGCACGACCGAGACGGCCGAGCTAGATGAGGCGAGCGTCATCTACAACTACAAAGCGCCTCTGAAGGCAGGGCTTTATCAGGTGCGAGTGGCGGCGCGCGACGACCGTAGCGGAAAAGTCGGAAGCAACATGCAGTGGATAGAGATTCCCGATCTGACGGGAAAGCGCCTGACGCTGAGCAGCCTTTTAATAGGCGGACAAGTCGTAGGCTCTGCGGCCAGGAGAGAAGGGGACGCGCAGGTTCAGTTCAGCGTAGACCATCGCTTCCGTCGCTCAGCGCATCTGGGATTCTGGATTTTTATCTACAATGCCGGGCGAGACGCGCAGGGGCAGCCGGATGTCACCGCGCAGGTACAGATTTTCCGGGACGCGCAGGCAATCATCACCACTGCGCCGCGCAAGCTTTCGATGGCTGGCATAACAGACATGGCGCGCATACCATACGGCGGCGACTTCGCGCTCGCAGGCCTTGCGCCGGGTCGTTACATCCTACAGATAACGATTACAGACCGTGCGGCAAACGCTTCCGCAACGGAGCGCACAAGCTTCACGGTCGAGTGAGCTTAATTCGCAGAACATTTATCCGTTTCGCCTCGTACTTCGTGAGCAGACACGCACGCTCGCCCTCGCTTGTTCCGGCCGGTGCCGGCCCATTTCGGTCTCTGTATAAGGAGAACTTCTGATGCCGGATTCCACTCCCGTCGCTACGGTTTTATCTGCCGGAGTGGCGGCCGTAGAAGAACGCGCAGCCGTAATCGATACTGGAGCCGCGGCGACGCGTGAGCCGGTCGTGGCGGCGCGCAGCCGCCTGGATTCCGTAGACCTGCTGCGCGGCATAGTGATGGTGATAATGGCGCTCGACCACGTGCGCGACTTCTTTCATCACGACGCGCTGCTGTTTGACCCGACCGATTTGACGAAGACGAATGCGGCGCTCTTTCTCACGCGGTGGGTGACGCATTTCTGCGCGCCTGTCTTCGTCTTCCTGGCCGGGACGGGCGCGTTCCTTTCGACTATGCGCGGGAAAACGAGAGGCGAGCTTTCGCGCTTTCTGCTGACGCGCGGTCTCTGGCTGGTGCTGCTTGAGCTGACTGTGGTGCGATTGGGCTGGACGTTCGACCTCAACTATACCTTTAACGTAGGGCAGGTCATCTGGGCCATAGGCTGGTCGATGGTGGCTCTGTCGGTGCTCATCTACCTGCCGCTCTGGGCTATCACTATGTTCGGCGTCTTCATGATTGCCGTTCACAATGCGTTCGACCCATTTCGGGCGGCGAGCGCAGGCGCTTTAAGCGGCGTGTGGGCGACATTCCACACGGGCGAGCTGACGGAGACTTACGGCGGCATACGCTTCTTCCCCATGTACCCGCTCATTCCCTGGATAGGGGTGATGGCGGCGGGCTACAGCTTCGGCCAGATCTTCAAGCTTGAGGCGGAGAAGCGCCGGAGGGTTCTGCTCTGCCTGGGCCTGGCCCTGACGCTGCTGTTCGTGGTCATTCGTGCGGAGAATCTCTACGGAGACCCGCGTCCCTGGAGGGGGCAGGAAAACCCGCTCTGGACTTTTTTCTCCTTCATCAACTGCCAGAAGTATCCGCCCTCCTTGCTGTTTCTGCTGATGACGCTCGGGCCTGCCATAGCATCGCTGGCCTTCTTCGAGAGAGTGAATCTGAAGCCGCGCGCGTGGGCGCGTGCCTTCATAGTCTTCGGCAGAGTGCCGCTCTTCTACTACGTACTGCACCTCTTCGTCATTCACGGGCTGGCAGTCGCCGTCGCCTTCATCCAGTACGGCCCAAAGCTTCGCGAGGCTTTTCAGACGGGCAGGCCGCCCGAAGATTACGGCTACGCATTGCCCGTGGTCTATCTGGTCTGGGTAGGAATAATCCTCGCGCTTTATCCCATCTGTCGCTGGTTCGCAAATGTTAAGCGGCGAAGAAAAGAGGCGTGGCTGAGCTATATCTGAAAGAGGGTCGCTGCCGGTCTTGTCTTCAGGGATTAGCAGCGCCTTCCTGCTCTGCTGCCTGTGTACGTAGCTGGTCTAGTATGGAGCGCACGGCGGGCGCTAATGTTCCTTGCGGCGCAAGCTCAAGATATTTCTCGTAGGCGCGCACGGCCTCTTTGTAGTTCTGCAACTTCTCGTAGGCCGCGCCCAGCAACTGATAAAGCACGGGCTCCGTGTCGGAAAGCTGGCTGATGGCCGCGCGAAATTCCTCTACCGCCTCATCATAACGCCCCTTATCTTCGAGCAGTATGGCGAGCCCCGTGTGGGCTTCCGGCTGAAAGCCGCGAGCTTCGCGTATGGCGCGCCGAAATGAATCCATCGCGGCGTTGGTGTCCGCTGCCATACGCAGTATGCGCCCCTCCACGGCGGAGGCTTCAGGGTATACGGGCCGCGCCTGCCGTGCGCGCTCTATCTCTTCGAGCGCGGTGTTGTAGTCGTTAAGGTCAAGAAGCACACGCGCCAGCCCCAGATGCGCGGCTGCGGAGCGGGGACGCAAGGCTATGGCGCGGCGATAAAGCTCCGCGGCCTGCTTTCTGGCTTCCTCATCCCTGGCGCTTTCGCGCGCCTCTTCGGCCTGTTGAAAGAGAAGCTCGGCTTCGTCCGTCGTCCGCACGAGCTTTACGTCGATTGTGCCGCGACGCGCGGGCGCAATCGGGACACTGGTCTCCTTGAAGCCGCGCGCGCGCACGCGCAAATTGTGACGCCCCGCCGCGACTTTCGAGAGAGTGAGCTTTCCTTCCTCGTCCGTCACGCCGCGACGAATCTCGTCCAGCCAGACCGTTGCCTTCGGCTCCGTGCGAACGACTATGACAGATCTCGAAGATGTTTGTGCTGCGGGCGGCCTCTTCGCTCTCTGCCCCAAAGCTTGCGGCGAAACCGAAGCCAGAAACGGCGCCAGCAGAAATAGAATGAGAAGACGACCCGGATTGCTATTCATCCCTCTATTCTTCCTTTTCATCACCCGTGACGCGACGCTTTCGCACGGTCGGGTTTGCAGACTGGGCCGAGCCGCCGGCCTGTGCGTTGATGGCGTTTGAGCCGACTTCAGGGCGGAACTGGCCGTTGTCGTCATAGAGCCGCTCGTACTGAAACGTGTTTCGCACTACTCCCTGCACGTACCCGCGAGTCTCTTTGAAGGGAATCGCTTCGGCGAATTCGTCCATCTCAAGCGGGAGCGTTGCGCGCCACTGCGGCACGCGTCCCGGCCCGGCGTTGTAGGCGATCGCGACGTATTCTATGCGACCAAACTTGTCGAACTGGTCGCGCATGTACTGCGTGCCAAGCTGTATGTTAAGACGCGGTTGGTAGAGCGACTGCTCCGTAACCGTCTCAGAGACTCCGCTCTTGCGCGCCATCGCAGCGCCCGTCGGCACCAGAAGCTGCATCAAGCCGTAAGCCTTCGCGGTCGAGCGAGCGCGCGGGTTGAAGACCGACTCCTGACGAATGAGTCCCGCCACCTGATGCGGGTCTAAGCGCTTGGCGCGTGCCTCCGCCGTGATGATGTCCCAGTAGGCGAGCGGATAAAATATCTCCCACTCTTCGCGCGTCAGCTCCTCGGGCTTCATCTGCGAATAGTCCGGATAGCTCTTCCTCAACTCCACGAAGGCGCGCAGATTGTCTTCGCGGGCGCGGTAAATGCGCGCCACCGCCAGATTCACTCGCGGGCTCGCGGGCGCAGCCTTTTGAGCAATCTCTAGCTCTTCGAGCGCAAGGTCGTCCGTGCCTACGATGGAAAATTCGTCGGCCCTGGCCACGCGCTCCATCTCCGACTGGCCCGCCGTCTCGTCCGCGACCATGACGATCTGAAGATTGCTGACCGCACGCCCGACGATTGAATCAGGCGCAAAGTTTTCGCGCGGCGCGTTGTTGCGGTTCATCGTCTCAAGGCGCTGCTTGGAGAGATAGCCGTACCAGTTGGCGTCGTAGCGCGCCTGCATCGCCTCGTAGATGGCCCGCGCCTCTGCAAGCTTTCCCGCGCGCTCGGAATCGCGTGCGGCCCAGTAGCCAGCCCGCCCGCGATTGTCCGTGTTCTTGTCGGCGTAAAGCGCCAGGTGCTCCGTCAGCAGTCGTGACGATTCCTGATAGTTCTTCGATTCGTGAGTGCTCCACGCAATCTCGAACTGCGCCTGGGCCACCTCCGCTCTTTCGGGATAAGCAGCAACCGCCTGCCGGAAAAGGTTCAGCGCTTCAGCCGTGTTCTTAGCGTCCCGCGCAATGACGCCTGCGTTCGTGATGGCGCGCGGCGCGAAAGGGCTCTGCGGGTATGCGCGTCGAAGCTCGTCCAGAGCGCCGCGCGCGGCATCCCACTGGCGCGCCGTCGCGTAAGCCTGCGAGAGATAGTAGAGCGCTTCGGCCTTTTGCTCGCCCGCGGGCACGCTCGTCAGGGCAGAGACGGCGTCGGTCGTGCGCTTGGCGTTGGTGGCGGCGATGCCACGGCGCAACTGTGCCTGCGGCGTGGCGGCTGAGGGAAAGCGCGAGAAGGCGTCGGCGTAGGCTGCCGTCGCGTCAGCGTTTCGTTTGGCTTCGAAGAGACGGTCAGCGCGCGCGAGCGCTTCCTCGACGGACGCGGGCGAAGGCGCAGAGCCTAACCTTGTGATGGCGCTTGCGGCCTCTGCGCTCTCCTGCGATGAGGGCGCGAAGAAGTATATGCGGCGATACATGCCCAGCGCCTGCGTCTGGTTATTCGTCTGCTCGTAAACCTTAGCGGAGAGCATGAGCGCAGCCGGGTCGTTCTTTTCAATCAAATCCTTTAGAAGCGCGGGCCCGGCCGCGGCCTGCCCGTCTTCCACCAGCATCTGCGCGTTGCGAAGGCTGGCTTCGCGCGCGCGCAGGGACGCCGGGTACTCTCGCGCAAGCTGTTCGTAGGCGGCTCGCGCCTCTGTCCTGCGCCCGGCCTGTTCGAGCGCACGCCCGCGCAGCAGCAGCGCGTAGTCCGCTATGGCTGCGCGCGAAGTGATGACTTTCGATTCGAGCAGGGAAGCCGCGCCCGCATAATCGCCCGCCTTCATACGGATGCGTG